>NZ_DAIOEU010000116.1:0-3641 GCF_036746095.1 Dyella sp. | reverse complement strand
ATGGCGTACCACGCTGGTGGACTATGATCCCGCCCGGCTGCGTGCCAGCGATCTCCCGGCCGGCTTGCATACGGCGTGTGCCACGCCGCAGCAGCTTATGGATGCCATTGCGCTCGATTGCCATAGCTCGGTCGTGGTGATGACGCACAACCTTGAACAAGACATCGCTTATCTCGGCGCTTTGCGCCATGCGCCAGTCGCGTATATCGGCGCATTGGGCTCACGCGAGCGGGTCGCACGCATGCGCAGCAGCCCTGCGCTCGAAGGCCTGCACGTGCATGCACCGGCGGGCCTGGATATCGGCTCGGAAACGCCGGAGGAAATCGCGTTGGCCATTGCGGCGGAGATCATGGCGGTGATCAATGATCGTAGCGGCGGGCATTTGCGCGACAACGACGGCGCTATCCATCCGTCGTAACTCGTGGTTCGTAGGCCGGGATGACAATCCCAGCCTGACTTGTCACCTTGATGCCGGGATTTCATTCCAGCCTGCGCGCCGCTGACCCCTCGTAGGCCGGACGAGCACCGCCGAACTCCAACATGGTATGCACGACGTGCGATGCTGGATTCGCGTGCCGCTTACGACAACCTACAGCCTCAGCAAGTCATCATGCGGATGCTTTCCGAACGGCGCCGATTCTCCCAGCCGCAATGCAGTGGCGACATAAGCCCATAGCGCCTCGGGAGACGGGGCATTGTCGGGTGGCGAACCATCGGGACGCTGGCGGCCCGCTGCGCCCGTTCTCACGTATTTGCCGATGACGGTGGCCGTGCCGCCTTTGGCGTGATCCGCGCCGGGCAAAGTACGGCTGAATTCGCCGGTGAGCAGCGTCACGACGTTTTGTCCCGGCAAGGCCATCACGCGGCGAAGAAACGTATCCAGCGCAGGGGTGATGGGCGCCATGATCTGACGCGCGACATCACCCGTATCATCGTGATGCGTATCGAATTGCCGGTCCTGTCTTCCGGTATACGCAGGCTGTGCGAAAACCACACCGGCGCCCTCGCGTACCAGCGCTTCGACGGCAGCGAAGGTAGTGCGCTGGTTGTCGATCATTGGGTTGGCACCGAACGCGCCATACGCCTCGCGGATATCATTGAACTGTGCAATGGAAAGCGAGCGACGTGCATCGTCCAGTTTCATGATGTACTCGAAACCGATGCCGTGCTCCAGTTGGGGATGATCGGAAACGCCCACCGGCAAACCGAGGTTGTTGACGATGGCGCAACGTACGGCGGCGGGCGGCATCGCCGCGGCCAGGCGCAACAGCTGGCTGTGCGAACCGGCCTGCAGCACCGCGGCGCGCGAATCATTGTGCGAATAAAGGCCATGCCTGAAATGCACCGATGCCATGTGCTGCAACGCCACGGCAGGCAAGCTGCCCAGTGAGCCGGCATCGACGTAGAGCCCGTTGCCCAGGGAGCGGATGTTGTCCGCCGTCACGCCGAAGGCCCCGTTGGCAAGAAAGGCATCCGCGCTGTTGAAAAGACCCGCAGGGCCGCCGTTCAACCAGAACACCACCAGCGTAGGCCGTTCGCTGGCGACACGGCCCTTTGCCAACAGCCTGGCGTCGCCGAGTGCCAATGCACCGGCCACGGCCATGCCGCCTTTGAGCAGCTCGCGGCGTGTCATCGAATACGCAGCCATGGGATGCCTCTTCTTTTCGGTTAAGTGATGCGTTCAAGCAAGCGCGTCAGTACGCACGACCGCCGCGTTATTGCTCGCGCTGCCAGTTCGGGCTTAGCCTAGGCCGTCTGTTTTTCGAAAGGTGGTCATCCTGTGTCGCGTTTCGGACAACCTCTTCGCCAATCGTTGGCCTGGCCGATCACCGCACTGGCCAAGGAATATCCGCAAGGCTGGCGCGTGGCCATGCACCGGCACCGCCGCGGCCAGCTTATCTATGCCAAATCGGGCGTGATGCATGTGACCACCCAGGAAGGCATCTGGATCGTGCCGCCGCAACGTTCGCTGTGGATACCGGCTGGCATGCAGCACGAAATCAACATGGAAGGCCGGGTCGCCGTACGCATGCTCTATCTCGATCGAGCCACGAGCGTATCGTTCGGCGCCCATTGCAAGGTATTGACGGTATCGAACCTGCTCCACGAACTGATCCTGGCCGCGGTGCAGGCGCATGCGGAAAAGCATCGGCAACGCATGGGCATGCTGGCGCCGCTGCTATTGCATGAATTACAAACGGCCGGCGAAATCGCTTTCCATATTCCGGTGCCTTCGGACCCGCGCTTGAAGAGCGTGTGCCAGCGCTTGATCAACGGCACCTCGCACACCGAGACATTGGAACAATTGGCGGCACGCGCAGGTGCAAGCAGCCGCACGCTGGCGCGATTGTTCGAGAGCGAACTGCACATGTCGTTCGTGCGCTGGCGCCAGCACGTGCGGCTCGCCAGGGCGCTCAGCCAGATGAGCCGTGGGCTCTCCATCAAGGCCGTTGCGCGCGACGCCGGTTATGCCAACTGCAGCGCTTTCAGCAGCATGTTTCACCGCGTGCTTGGGGTGACGCCGACGGACTATATGAAACAGGCGGTGAAGTTGTGATGCGTTTCGACATGGCGTAGGTTGGGGTGAGGCGCAGCCGAACCCCAACATGGCACGCACAGCATGGCGACGTTGGGGTTCGCGTGCGCTCACCCCAACCTGCAACAGTTGGCGGAGATTGCCAGCGAGCCGATGATTCGGCGCACGTCGCGCGTGCTATTGGACACGGATGCGCCGGCGCTGGTGTTGAGGGCGAGTACGCCGATCAAGTGGAAGCCGTGCTCGACTACGAAATGAACGCTGAGATTACGTCCTGCCTACGAACAACGTCGCGCTGGTGAAGGTAGGGCGCCTCACAACAGCCAAGCTGCGAGTACGAAAGTGATTGTCCGTAGAGTGCATACACAAATGCGCGATCACTCACCATCACCTTGCGTATGATGCTTCTCGAAGTGGTCCGCGACGCGTTCGATCAGTTGCGTGTAGTGCTTCACGACGGCTTGCCAGGCGAGCGCGTCCTCTGCGTGGTGCTGGGCCAGATCGGGCGGCAGGTCATCGCCGACTCTATCGATCAGCGCCGGCACCTGATGTTGCCAGTTGAGCAATAGCCAGTCGGGTCGTGAGTGGGTGAAAATCAAAGCATCCAGCACAGTCTCCATTACCTGCAGTTGCCGAACGGTACGAATCCTCTGCCCTTCCAGAAAACGAAGGCTGTCGCGATGACTCGCCAGAATTTCTTTTAACCACGGAGCCGTCTGCGCCTGCCAGGTCAACAGGTCCTGAACCTGCTGCTCGATGTCGTCAGTATCGTTATTCAGCACAACGGTGGGCCCGGGGGCTGGCCGCAATACCGCCTGCTCCTGTCGCCAGCGCTCCAGTGCATCCTCGTCGACATCCAGCTTTGGAACTTCAACGGGCGGCAGGCTTATTTTTTCAGCGATCCATTGCTGTGCAATCGCTTCTCTTCTTTTCTCTCGCCACTTGCGAAAAAACTTCACGCATCCTCCTTGGAAATAGATCCACATCAAGCCCATCTCGTGCGGTTTGGCTCAGGGCCCACCACCCGGACCACCGCCAGGCATCGTCGGGTAAAGATGCTGCTGCATATTGGCCTGCGCACGCTGTTGCTCGAACACCGCCCACT
>NZ_DAIOEU010000115.1:0-3960 GCF_036746095.1 Dyella sp. | reverse complement strand
TTTCGCTGGAATGACGAGCTGATGGCACTGAATTTCCATGGGAAATTTTCGATGCCGGGTGCTATGCCCGCGCATTTCTGAAGAACTTCATTTCCCCCGGACAGCAGTGCGCTTTCGCGGGAACGACGGCGGTGTGGATTGCCTGCGAAGCAGCACAAAATACGTGCCGGACAGCAGTGCGCGAAAGCGGGAATCCATTTTCAGGCATGCACCAGGGCAAGATGGATTCCCGCTTTCGCGGGAATGACGGCCCTAAGGGATACGGCGATTTTGAGTCTTGCCCTCGGTAGATGAACACTAAGTTGCGTCATATCCATGTCTTGCTGCGGATTCGCAAAGCCGTGCCGGACACTAATGGGCGAAAGCCGGGACCCAGCGCCTTTTGCATCAAAGTCGCTAGGCCCCGGCTTTCGCCGGGGTGACGGATGTGAAGCGAATCGAGGCATCCAGCACGTAGGCATGCAGCAGTACGCCGACAGCGCAATGGTTCGCAAGGCGATGGCGTGACGAACGTTCGCGAGGTGAAAGATTGAGGAACACTGTCGCAGTAAAAACCTGCGTATTGCAGAGGCGTAGATCAGGTTACCTCGGACTTGATCCGGGTAACCCAGCATGTTCGGAGCGATTTGTCGGGTTATTACGCTGCGCTTTCCAGGGTGAGGTGCGCGAGCATAGCCAGCACGGGAGCTATGCATCACTTCCCGTCATGCAATGACGATTCAAGGCTTTTACTGTATTCGATTCGAAAGCGGCCAAGCGCGCACTGGCAAACGTGGGCACAGATACCGAAACAGATATCGAAGGAAGCCAATTCGCTATTGGTAGATCGCCGCAGGCTGGAGTGAAATCCATGCTTTGCGGACAAGCAGGAAACGTTTTTCATGGCTGTGATTCCAACGTTTGCGCGCAACACGCTCACTGCCATCACCTTGCTGTCCATCGCCCTGCCCCTCTGCGCCGAGCAACGCAAGCTGTCGCAAGACTGGTTGTTCCATCAAGGCGACGTGCTGGGTGCATCGTCGATGGCCTATGACGATCACACATGGCGCAAGGTCGACGTGCCGCATGACTGGTCGATTGCCGCCAGGTCCGACGGCAGCGCGCCCTACGATCCCAACACGCCCGGTGGACAAAGCTCTGGCTATCTGCCCGGCGGCGTCGGCTGGTACCGCCGGCACATAATGCTTGGTGCGGGCGATGCTGCCGGCATCGTCCGCCTGGAGTTCGAAGCGGTCTACATGGATGCGGACATCTGGCTCAACGGCCAGCATCTCGCGCAGCATCACTATGGCTATACGGCTTTCAACGTCGACCTGACCGGCAAGGTGCATGCGGGCGACAACGTCGTAGCCATACGCGTCAACCATGCCGATCCGTCTTCCCGCTGGTATGCCGGCTCGGGCTTGATTCGCCCGGTAAGCCTGGACATTCTCGATCGTGTGCATCTCGATCCGGACAGCATCGTAGTAAGCACGCCGGTGGCAACGCAGTCGTTGGCCAAGGTATCCACGCATGCCGTGGTGGCCAATGATTCGGCGCAAGCGCGCAAGGTCGACGTCGTGTCGAGGATACTGTCGTCCAGTGGCGCAGTCGTTGCGCAATCGCACCAGGACAAGTCGCTCGCCGCGGGCGGCAAATCCGCATGGGATGAAACGCTGGCAATCACCAACCCGTCGCTGTGGTCACCCGATTCGCCGAACCTGTATACGCTCGTGCAGGACGTGTACGTCGACGGCGCGATCACCGACGAACGCCGCACACGCTTCGGCGCACGCACCATCACCGTCGATGCCGTGCACGGTCTGCGCATCAACGGCAGGCAGGTGCTGCTGCGCGGCGGCTGCATCCATCACGACAACTACATGCTGGGCGGCGCGGGCTGGCCCGATGCCGATGCGCGCAAAGTGGTGCTGATGAAAGCCGCCGGCTACAACGCCATCCGCAGCGCGCACAACCCGGCCAGCCAGGCCACGCTCGACGCGGCGGATGAACTGGGCATGCTCGTGATCGACGAAGCGTTCGACATGTGGAACGTCAGCAAGACACCCATGGATTACTCGCGCTTCTTCAAGCAGGACTGGCAACAGGATCTCGACAGCCTGGTGATCAGCGGGCGCAACCATCCCAGCGTACTGTTCTGGAGCATCGGCAACGAGATTCCCGAACAAGGCACGCCGCTTGGCATCGAAACGGGCCGCAAGCTGGCTGAGCGCGTGCGTGCGCTCGACCCGACCCGGCCGGTTACCGAAGCGGTCAACGTCGACACGCCGCATATCGCCGACCAGTTCGCCAACCTCGATGTTGCCGGCTACAACTACAATGAACCGCTTTTCGCGCGGGACCACCAAGCGTATCCGCAGCGTGTGATGTTCACGACGGAGTCGACCTCCAAGAACGCCTTCAGCTATTGGCGTGCAGCCGAAACCATGCCATGGGTGATCGGCGATTTCGTCTGGACGTCCGTGGATTATCTCGGCGAGACCGGCATCGGCTGGATGGGTTACAGCCAGGATTGGCAAAAACTCGGCCCCTACCCGTGGCACCTTGCCTATTGCGGCGAAATCGACGCGACCGGACGCAAGCGCCCAGCCGCCTACTATCGCGAAGTGCTCTGGAAGACCGGCATCGATCCCATTTCCGCATTCGTCATGCAACCGGCCGGCACGGAAGACCTGCCTGATCGCCATCTCTTCACCCTTACGCAGCCACACACCGACTGGTCGCTGGACGACGTCCATCCCAGCTGGACCTGGCCCGGGCAGGAAGGCAAGCCGCTGGAGGTGGTGGTGTACTCCGAATTTCCGGAAGTGGAATTGTTTCTCAACGGCAAAAGCGTGGGACGCAAGACGACCGACCTGGACACGCAGTACAAAGCGACTTACACGCTGCCGTATCGCGCGGGACGTTTGGTGGCGGTCGGTTATCAGGATGGCCGCGCCGCTGGCCAATGGACATTGCGCACGGCAGGCAAGCCGGCGGCCATCGATGTAACGCCCGATCGCACACAGCTGCGCGCCAACGCGCAGGATCTCGCTTACGTCACCATTGCACTCGCCGATGACAACGGTACGCCGATATACAACCAGGGCGACGATCGGCAAGTGCGCGTTCGCGTGCTGGGCGCAGGCGAACTTGCCGGCATGGGCAATGGCAAACCCAACGATGTTTCCAGCTTCCAGTCGGGGCGGTGGAAGACGTTTCATGGACGCGTGGTGGCTGTCGTTCGCGCTGGCATGCAAGCCGGGCCGATCGAGGTGCAGGTCGACGCGGATGGCTTGCCGACACGGCGGATTCATCTCCATACCGTGTCGCCTTAGCTGCGGCGGTGAATCCCTTCTTCACGGGTTTCCGTTCCCTCGGGCTGAAAGTCAATCTCTGGAATTTGCAGCAGAAGATGTCGATGAAAACCTGGGGCGTCACGCCGTAATCGGCGTATCGCGCATGTCCCGCGAGGACAACCCGATATCATTTGATGACAGGCAATGCTCGTAAGAATCAGCAGAAGCCTTCTTTGAGCAGGATCCCCGAAGTAAACCGGCGGCACATGAAAATTTGAACGCCTCGGATATCCAAACCGATATCAGCGACGACGCGCATGCTCGGCAGAAGTGCGATATGAATCGCAAAATTCGCACTCCACCCACCACGTGCTTGCGCAGCAACACAAAACACTCACACATCACGACGAAATTGCTGCTTCGCAGCTTCAATTTTCGCAAGTGTCTCTTGCGTTCTTCGCAATGCCACACCTGTCGGCGAGCGATAGAGTGCGCCAGGAACGAGGCGATGCGTGTAGCAGTGTTCCGTAATTGACGACCCGTCTATCGCCAAAAAATCTTCGATCGTCATCCCGGCGAAAGCCGGGGTCCAGCGACTTATTTTGATCCGAAAGGCACTGGATTCCCGCTTTCGCTGGAGTAAGTATCCCCCGGCCAAGCCGGGGGCTTTAACGTTGTGAGC
>NZ_DAIOEU010000114.1:0-4025 GCF_036746095.1 Dyella sp. | reverse complement strand
GGCGGTGTTCGAGCAACAGCGTGCGCAGGCCAATATGCAGCAGCATCTTTATCCGACGATGCCTGGCGGTGGTCCGGGTGGTGGCCTCTGAGCGATTCGCGGCAACGTGTGCACGGATACCAGCCTCATTCGTGAAGAATCACCTGATTTAGGGCAACACTGATTAAGTATTGCCGTCGTCATGATGTCTGGAAGGCTCGCAGGGTGCGTCGCGTGGTGGCCGTCTTGCCAAGCCGCGCGGCGCAGCCTGCGGGCCTTCCAGACATTACCATCACTTTGAATTCAACCTGTTGGGGCCAGCCCTGTCTGTCCGCATGCCGCAGGTCCCCGTCTCGACGATGCGCCAGTCTGCCTTCGCCGACGGCCCTGTGGCCTGCGAACAGACAGGGCTGGTGACGACGGCGATACTTATTCAGTGTTGCCTTAAAGTTCAGCTGAGTTATTTTGCATGAATGCTGCTGCCGCCGGTGCATGCAGAGCAGGTGAGCGAAAGAATGTCCCCCAGGCTCTGCGACGCACCGGTGGTTTGCGACGTCGAATCGGTTGAGGTGCTGTTCGCATCTTGCGCAAAGGAAACAGTCGATACGCCAACAATCAGAGCGAAGGCGTCAATGGTTTGACGAACAAAACGGCTGTTAATGCGGATCATGATGTGTGTCCTTTGCGTGGGCCTTGGAGGGTTTCTCCTGTGCGCTCAATGCAGCAAGATGTGTACTACAGAAAAGACGGCTTTATTCGTCTTGACAGTCCTCGTTCGATGAGCCTTTCGGTAGGCTGCTCGAATTTTTTGAACGTTTTTGCTCGATAAAAAAGCCGCACTCCGAGGAGTGCGGCTCATCGCGTTTTTTAGTTGGCTTTGATGCTCACCAGATCTTCACGCGGTCATCGGGTGCGAGATAAAGCTTCTCGCCCGGCTTCACATCGAACGCGTCATACCACCCATCGATATTGCGCACGGTCAATGCACGGAACTGCGCCGGTGCATGCACGTCGGTGGCGAGGCGTTGGCGCAATGCCGCATCGCGGATCTTCGAACGCCATGCCTGGCCGAATGCCAGGAAGAAACGCTGGTCGCCGGTGAGGCCATCGATCACCGGTGCAGGCTTGCCGCCGAGTGACTTGTGATAGGCCGCATAAGCCGCGGTGAGACCGGACACGTCGGCGATGTTTTCGCCCAAGGTCTGCTGGCCGTTCACATGCAGGCCGGGCAGGGCTTCGTATTGATCGTATTGCTTGACCAGTTTCTGCGTGGCGGCCTGGAAGTGCGCGGCGTCTTCGGGTGTCCACCAGTTTTCCATCTTGCCTTGCGCGTCGAAGTCGGCACCGGTGTTGTCGAAGCTGTGGCTGATTTCGTGGCCGATGATGGCGCCCACGGAGCCGTAGTTCGCGGCAGCGTCGGCATTCGGATCGAAGAACGGCGGTTGCAGGATGGCGGCGGGGAAGTTGAGGGCGTTCTGCAATGGCAGGTTCACCGCGTTGACCGTTTGTGGGGTCATCCACCATTCGCCCTTGTCCACCGGCTGGCCGAGCTTGGCGAGCTGGTGCTTGTATTCCAAGGCCACGGCGCGCTCGTGGTTGCCGACGGGATCAGTGGCACTGATCTGGAGTGCGCTGTAGTCGCGCCAGGTATTCGGATAGCCCACGCTGACGCGCAGGGTGGCGATTTTTTCCTTGGCCTTCGCACGCGTGGCAGGTGTCATCCAGGCCAGGGTATTCAGGCGTTCGTCGAAGGCGGCAACGATGTTCTTCACCAGTTCCTCCACTTTCGCCTTGGAAGAGGGCGGAAAGTAGTGTTTCACGTAGAGCTGGCCAACCGCGTCGCCGAGGTCCGTATTGGTGTTGTTGACCGCGCGCTTCCAGCGTTCCTGTTGCTTGGGTGTGCCTTGCAGGGTGGTGCCGTAGAAGTCGAAATGGAGATCGGCATAGGCCTTCGGTAGCAGCGGCGCGGCGTCGTCCAGCGCGTGGAAGCGCAGTAGTTGCTTCCAGGTTTCGACCGGTTCGCTGGCTACCAATTTGGCGATGCCGGTGATGGCGGAGGGTTGCCATACGTCGATCTGCTTTTGGTTGTCCAGGCCGGCGGCCTTGAAGTACGCATTCCAATTCAGGCCGGGTGCCTTTTGCGCAAAGTCGCCGGTGTTCCAGACGTTGTTGGCCTTGTGCACGTCCTGGCTGTCGACCAGACTTTCCTGCGCCTGCGCGATCTTGGTTTCCAGCGCAATGATGGCCTTGGCTTGGCTCACCGCATCCGGCGTGCCGGCGAGCTTCAGCAGCGAGGTGACGTATGCCGCGTACTTGGTGCGCGCATCGACCATGTCCTTGTCTTGCGACAGGTAGTAGTCGCGGCTGGGCATGGCGATGCCGCCCTGCAGCAGGTAGGCCATGTTGCGCGAGGAATCTTCCAACCCTTGTGTCACGAACAGGCCGAACAGGTGTTCGGTGTGGAAGTTGGTGGCGTTGATCGGGTCGACGTCGGCGCGCATCTGGCTGCCGAGCACGCTGGCCAGGTCGTCGCGCGTCTTGATCGCATCGATGCGGTCAAGTTCGGGCTTGAGCGGGGATAGGCCGAGCTTCTCGATGTTGGCCTCATTCATGTAGGCCGCGTAGTAGTCGGCAATCTTGCGCTCGTTGGAGCCGACCGGCGCGTGGCCTTGCGCGAGTCCGCGGATCAGCTGCGAGGTCTGTTTTTCGGCCAGTTCATACACCTGCAGGAAGGTGCCGGTACTGGAGCGATCCGCCGGGATCTGCGTGTTCTTGACCCAGACGCCGTTGGCGTAATCGAAGAAGTTGTCGCCGGGCTTGACTGAGTGATCGATGCCCTTCAGATCGATGCCGATGTCCGTTCGGCCGGTCTTAGCCGTGGGCGCATGGCCTGTCGTGGCAGGCGCGGCAGCCAGGGCCGTGGTGCTGGTCAGTACCGCGGCGGTGAGAATCCATCTGAGTCGCTGCATGGCGATCACCTTTATGGTGAGGAACGAGTTCCCCACCTTAGCCGCCTGCCGGGTGGCTTGTGAGCATGACTTTCGGGCTAGGTGGCCTGGGTCCTTATGCGGCCACGCACGTGGCGCCTAGGCCAGGATGAAATCCCCGCCTAGCTGGCTCCATGGAGGCTTGAAGCGCGATTTGCCCTCAGCGGGTTACTGCCCGAGCAATGCAATCTCCGCCAATGCCTTGGGCGCATCGTTGTCGAAGCGCAGGCGGTAATACGCATGTTGCCCAGGCTGGCGAATGACAAACGCGCGTGTCTGGCGCGGCCATGGGAAGCGTTCGCCTTTGCGCGTATCCAGCACTGTCCAATGCTGGCCGTCGTCGGACGCTTCGAGCGTCCAGCTGGATGGCGCCGGTGTCTGCTTCGCCGAAGTGAGCGTATACATCGCCACCGTTTGCGGTTGCGGGAAATGCCAGCTGACGAAGGGATGTGCTGCCGGCAACGGCGTTTCGGTGTCGCTGGTGTGATCGAACAGCCGGTGGAGATCGGCCAGCGACGGTTCGCTGCCAGGTTCACCTTGTCCCGGGCCAACGAGATCGTGCATGGGCAGGGGCTTGCCGCGGGTCGTCAATGAAGGCGGCAAATCCTGCGCGTCACTCCCCCAAGCGGAAGGGGTCGGCCCCATCACGAAATCCAGCGCGGCGCCTTGCGCGAGCAATTCATGCGGCAAGATGAGTTTGTTCCATGGCCGACCATTCACGCGCAGGCTTTGCACGTAGCGGTTCGTATCGCTGACGCCGGGCGCGTTGATGACGATGTGCTTGCCGTTCTCCAGCGCAAAGTCCATATGCGGGAAATAAGGCGCGCCGATCACGTATTCCGGCGTACCCATGCGCAAGGGATAAAAGCCGGCCGCGCTGAACAGCCACCAGCCGGACATTTCGCCGTTGTCTTCATCGCCGACATAGCCCTGGCCGATCTCGCTACCCAGGTACAGGCGCGAAAGCACGTCGCGCACCTTGTCCTGCGCTTTCCACGGTTCGCCGGTGTAGTCGTACATATAGATGATGTGATGCGAGGGCTGGTTGCTGTGGCCGTA
>NZ_DAIOEU010000113.1:0-4313 GCF_036746095.1 Dyella sp. | reverse complement strand
TCGGCGCTGACGTAGCTGCCCACGGCCTGGCGGCGGTCGGCGGGATTGGTCACCTGCACGGTGGGGCCCTTGCTCTCGCCACCCGGCACCAGCGGCGTGGCTGCCCAGGTAGTGGATTTCGCGTTGACCGCCTCGGCGAGGGCCTTCAGTTCGTTGTCGTTGGAGAAGTTGACGCCCATGGAGTTCTTCCTGGATACAAAATTTGAATTCTGCGGGGGGGCGGAATTCTCACCGAAGAGGTTGACCGGCACAGGAATGCGCGGGTGAGGAATGGAAGCAAAGCGGCGCACCGTTTCGCACGGATCGGCGACGAGATCGCGCACCGGCAGGGTCTCGTCCACTACGCGATTGACGAAGCTGGTGTTGGCGCCGTTTTCCAGCAGGCGGCGCACCAGGTACGGCAACAGGTCTTCGTGCGTGCCCACCGGTGCATAGACGCGGCACGGCACGTTGAGGTTCTGCTTGCCGATCACCTCGGCATACAGATCCGTGCCCATGCCATGCAGGCGCTGGAATTCGAATGGACGTCCGCGCGAGATGTGATGCACGGCGGCAATGGAGTGTGCATTGTGCGTGGCGAACTGCGGATAGATCAGCTCGGCGCCGGCATCGAACAGTTTGTGCGCGCAGGCCAGATACGACACGTCGGTGTTCGGCTTGCGTGTATACAGCGGATAGCCGGACAAGCCCAGCTCCTGCGCACGCTTGATTTCGGCATCCCAGTACGCGCCCTTCACCAGGCGCACGTACCAGCGGCGGCCGGTGGCGCGCGCGGTTTCGATCAGCCAGTCGATCACGAACGGCGTGCGCTTGGAGTACGCCTGCACCACGATGCCCAGGCCGTTCCAGCCTTGCAGCGATGGATGCGCAAACACCTCGCCGATGATGTCCAGCGACAACTCCAGGCGATCGGCTTCTTCCGCATCGACCGACAGCGCAATGCCTTGCTTCATCGCCAGCTGCGACAGTTCCAGCAGCTTGGCGGTGAGGTCGCCGCGCGCGCGTTCGCGATGGGCCACTTCGTAGCGCGGATGCAGCGCGGACAGCTTCACCGAAATCGACGGCGCATCGGTGTGATTGGCGAACGGCCCGCGCGCGCCGATACGTGCGATGGCGTTGCGGTAGTCCTGCTGGTAGCGCTCGGCGGTTTCCGCGGTGAGTGCGGATTCGCCCAGCATGTCGTAGGAGTAGCGATAGGCGGCGTATTCGCCCTTGCTGCAGCGATCCAGCGCTTCGTCGATGGTGCGGCCCATCACGAACTGGTGGCCCATGATGCGCATGGCCTGGCGCACGGCCAGGCGGATGGCCGGTTCGCCCGCGCGGCCGACCAGGCGGCGCAGCGCGCTGGTGAAATCCTGCCGGGTTTCCTCGGCGAGATTCACCAGCTTGCCGGTGAGCATCAGGCCCCAGGTGGAGGCGTTGACGAACACGGATTCGCTCTGGCCCAGATGCTTCTTCCAGTTCGCGTCGCCCAGCTTGTCGCGGATCAATTTGTCCGCCGTGGCCTTGTCGGGAATGCGCAGCAACGCTTCGGCCACGCACATCAACAACACGCCTTCCTCGCTGGAAAGGTCGTACTGGCGCATGAAGGATTCCACCGCGCTCTGGTCCTTGGCGCGGGCGCGCACGCGGGTGACCAGGTCGGCGGCAAGGTCGATCACTTTTTCGCGCTCGGCCGGCGGCAAGGTGGCCTGGGCGAGCAAGTCGTTCACCGCTTCCGTTTCGTCGCGCAGCCAAGCGGCCGTGATGCGCGCGCGGGCCGGCTCGACGCTGGTCGGCAGTTCGGGGATAAGAATGGGTTGGGTCACGATGGCGTGGCGCGTGGGAGTGAGGAGAAGGGAACGGCAAATTGTACGGGGGTGGCCACGGGCGTGCATTCGAGCACTGCAGCAATCAGCGGGGCACCTTCCCGCAGGTTGGGTTACCCCGGACTTGGTCCGGGGTAACCCAACCTGTCGCGCGCCATCGTTGGGTTACGCTGGGCCAACCTAACTTATGCAAAACACGCGAGACAAATTGTCGCGCCCAGCACGCCTTTCAATGCTGCCCTTGTCCTTGCCCACCGCCACGCGCGCAGCCTATGATCGAACACGTTCCAGGCACGCTAAGACTTCCATGATCGTGCTTCGACCAGCCCTCGGCGGCCTGCCGTGCGTGATGTGGCTTCGGCCCAATCGCACACTCAGCCGGCGTGGCCTGCGTCGCCTGATCCTGGTGCTGGCTGCGCTGGTGTTGATAACGGCAGGTCTGGGAGCGTGGCAGGGCGATGTATTCGCTCCGCTATTCGCCCTGATCGAGGCTTCCGCCGTCGCCATCGCCTTGAGCGTGGCATGGCGGGCCGGCGACCGCAGCGAGCGCATCACCCTCGACAACACGTCGCTGGAGGTGCAAACCCTGCCAGGTCGCCGTTGCACGCGTTTCCAACCCTATTGGGTGCGCGTGCTGCTGGAATCAGGGGAGGGGCGTTACCGATTGTTGTTGTCGTCGCACGGACGCAAGCTGGAGGTCGGGGCTTTCCTCACCGATGAGGAACGCGCCGAGCTGTTCCGGAAACTCAGGGCGTTGTTGGCCGATTTCCAGGCCGGACGCAGGTAGGGTCAACAAAGGTGCAAACATGACAGCTGGCGGCATCGGAAAGCACGGCATCAGGGTTGGGAAGCACTTCAGGCATGCAATCGGCGCGCTCGGCGCAGCCTTCTCGCTTTTGTTCGGCAATGCCGTCCTGGCCAATCCGCAGCCCGGCCAGTTGAATCTCACGCCTGGCGTGACGACGTATTCCTACATTCCCTACATGCTCAACAACGTGGCGTTGGGCGTGTGCGTGGTGATCGGCATCCTGGTCTTCGGCGCGATGTTCATCGCCATGTTCCGCTTCCGCAAATCGCGCGGCGCGGTGCCGGAGAAGTGGTCGCACAACACCACCGTCGAAATCATCTGGACCGCCATTCCGGTGGTCATCCTCGTTTCCCTGGCCTGGCTGGCCACCGATGGCCTGCGCAAGTTCTCCGATACCACCGGCGCGCAGATGACGGTGAAGGTCACCGGCTACCAGTGGAAGTGGCGTTACGACTATGTCGACTACCTCGGCAAGCCGCTCAGCCACGTCGATTTCATGTCCAAGCTGGACGATCGCAGCAACGCCACGCGCCAGCTCGATTCCGGCCTCGATCCGTACGCGGTGAAGGTGGGTGACGAAAACACCTATCTGCTCGACGTCGATCATCCGCTGGTGGTGCCGGTCGATACCAAGATCCGCTTCGTGATCACCGCCGACGACGTGATCCATTCCTGGTTCGTGCCGGCCCTGGGCTGGAAGATGGATGCGATCCCCGGCGTGGTGAATGCCGCGTGGACCAACATCAAGCAGCCTGGCGTGTACCGCGGCCAATGCGCCGAACTGTGCGGCCAGGACCATGGCTTCATGCCGATCGTGGTGAAGGCCGTCTCGAAGGAAGATTTCGCCAGGTGGCTGGCCGATCAGCAGAAGCCCGCCACGCCAGCCCCTGCAGCCGCGTCCACCGCGGCGGCACCCGCGCAGGCGACGGCGCAGGTGGCAACGAAACCGAACAATCAGGGTTGATCTCTCGGCTGCCTAAAAGCAGTTCACCACCGACGCATTCATTGAGGTAGAGGTTCAAGGCTATGGCCCACGCAGCCACCCACGATGAGCACCACGACGAGCATCACGAACACCAGAGTTTCTTTCAGCGTTGGGTGATGTCCACCAACCATAAGGACATTGGCACGCTGTACCTGGTCTTCTCGCTGCTGATGTTCTTTATCGGCGGCAGCTTCGCGATGGTGATTCGCGCCGAGCTGTTCAAGCCGGGCTTGCAGCTGGTGCAGCCGTATTTCTTCAACGAAATGACCACCATGCATGCGCTGGTGATGATTTTCGGCGCGGTGATGCCAGCCTTCGTCGGCCTGGGCAACTGGATGATCCCGTTGATGGTCGGCGCGCCGGATATGGCGCTGCCGCGCATGAACAACCTATCGTTCTGGATTCTGCCGTTCGCGTTCGCGCTGATGCTGTCCACGTTGTTCCTGCCCGGCGGCGGTCCCGCCGGCGGCTGGACCATGTATCCGCCGCTATCGCTGCAGAGCGCCTCGACCGCCTACGTGGTGTTCGCGATCCACTTGATGGGTATCAGCTCGATCATGGGCGCCATCAACATCATCGCCACCATTCTCAACATGCGTGCGCCGGGCATGGATCTGTTGAAGATGCCGGTGTTCGTGTGGAGCTGGCTGATCACGGCGTTCCTGCTGATCGCGGTGATGCCGGTGCTGGCCGGTGCGGTGACCATGCTGCT
>NZ_DAIOEU010000112.1:0-4737 GCF_036746095.1 Dyella sp. | reverse complement strand
GTAGTGCCAGTCTTGCCGGCCACATCAGCACGAATCCCGAAGCGCCGCCGGATATCTGCTCCAGTGCCGCGGCTGACGACATCGCGCATGACATCGACGAGCGTTTGCGCCGCGTCTGCCGCCAATGCCTGTTCCGGCGATGCGTCCGGAAAGTCGGCCAGCACCGTGCCATCACGCCGCTCGATGCGCGTGACCATACGCGGTTCCATGTAAGCACCGCGGTTTGCAATCGTCCCATACGCCGCGACCATTTCCTTGAGGGTAACCGGGCTCGTACCAAGCGCGAGTGATGGCACGGCATCGAGCGGGCTCTCACGCACACCCATCGCTCGCGCAAGGCGCGCGACCTTTTCCGGGCGCTCCCTTTGCATTAGCTGGGCCGTGACGCGGTTGCGCGAATATACGAGCGCGTCGCGCAACGTCATAGGTCGGTTAGTCGCCGGCTCAGCATCTGTAGGCTGCCAGATACCCTGCCCCTTCAACGGAATAGCGACGTTCTGGTCGACGATCGTATCGCTCGGCCGTACGCCGTCTGCGAAGGCCGCGCCGTAGACGAATGGTTTGAAAGTTGAACCCGGCTGACGTCGGGCCTGCTGTACGTGGTCAAACGGCACTTCACTGAAATTTCGACTGCCCACCCATGCCTTGATATTGCCGTTGCGCGGGTCAATCGCGACAAAGCCCGCCTGGATCTGCGTCTTGCTGCGGCACAACGCGCGGACGAACGTCGGGTCCGCGCCGAGCTTCTTGAGTGCAGTCGGATCCGAATGGCCAGCATCCCGTGCGGCGCGGTACTCAGGAGTCTGTCGAATGAATGCCTGGAACAGGTCGCCGCCCGGCCAACAGCCAGTGCGCTCGCTCCATGCACCGCTCGCAATCCACTGCAATTGCTTCGTCTGCCAGTCCAAGGCTTGCGTCGCCATGGCTTGCAAGCGGGAATCAATGGTGGTGCGCACAACCAGACCGTCTGCATAGATGTTGTACCCGTTACGGTCAGCCCATGCGATCAGCCATTTGCGCAGTTGTGCGGAAAAATGCGGTGCGGCGCCGAGGGGCGCGGTCTGCATCTCGAAATCCACGCGCAGCGGTTGTCGTGTCAACCGGTTATAAGCATCTGGTTTGAGCGTCCCATACTTGTTCATTTGCCCCAGTACGGTGTTCCGCCGCTGCAGAGCACGCTCCGGATTCAAGATCGGATTGTAGGTGCTGTTTGCCTTCAGCATGCCAACGAGCGTGGCGCTCTCAAGCACATCGAGCTGGCCGGCCGATTTGCCAAAATAAGTGCGTGCGGCCATCTCCACGCCGAATGCGTTGTACAGAAACGGCACCGTATTCAGGTACGTCTCAAGGATCTGATCCTTGCTATACACCGCTTCGATCTTGAATGCGGTGATCGCTTCCTTCAGTTTGCGCGTGAGGGTCGGCGCACGCCCGATCCCGTCAGGGTACAGATTTCGCGCAAGTTGCTGGGTGATTGTCGATCCACCTTGCCTGTCGCCAGAGAAGGTATGCAGCGCGGCCGACAGGGTCCGTTTCCAGTCGATGCCATGATGCTCGTAGAAGCGGCGGTCTTCCGTTGCGATCAGGGCATCGACCATGTATGGCGAGATCTGTCTGAGCGACACCCACTCGCGATTGACCGGCTTGAATTCAGCAAGCAGCTTGCCATCTGCCGAGACGATCAGGGCTGGCTGATCGACACGGGCCTTTCGGATGTCGCCGATGCTCGGGGTAAAAGGCACGATCACAAGCACGTACAGCAGAAAGACTGCTGGCAATGCGGCAAGCGTCAGGACGATGCCACGTCGCGTTGGGTGTCGTAAGCGATACAGCGCGCTCCGAAGAATGACTCTGGCTTGCGTGAAGGCAATAGCGGCCAGTGGTCGGAGTTGCGCGAGCCACCGCGCGCAAGACTCACGAAACAACAATATATAACGGCGATTCACGGTGGCAAGCGGCTGGCGGAAAGAGCGCGATCGTACCAAAGCGCGACGTCGCCGAACTCGCCCAGGAGCGCCGCGGTGCGCGGCATTTACAGACGATTACATTTGTTTCGCGTTGAGCCACAGTGTGTTACGCGTTGGGCTATGAAAAGTTCTTGTTCCAGAGGAATCGTGGCCACGACTGTATCCTTGCATCCAATTCAACAGCAGCCCTCAGGGCTCGGCGATATCGCCGCGATAGACGATGTGCACCTTGTTGCCATCCGGATCGCGCAGGTAGGCGCCGTAGTACCCCTGGCCGTAGTGCGGACGCAGTCCGGGTTCTCCCTCGCAGTTTCCGCGCTTGGCCAGCCCTGCCATATAGGCGGTGTCGACGGCCGCGTGCGACGGTGCGGCGAAGGCTACCATGCTGCCATTTCCGGCACTGGCCGTATTGCCGTCGAAGGGCAGGTAGATGTAGAACCTTGGCAGCGAGTGTCCGGGGCGAACCCAGCATGCCGCGGGAGGGCCGCCATCCGCTGCTACCACCCGCCGTACCAGGCCGAGGGGGATAAGCACCGCGTCATAGAACGCGGCCGCACGCTCCAGATTGGCGCAACCGACCGTAATGTGGCTGAACATTGGGGTCTCCTTGCGCGCCCTGCTACTTAATCCGGACGCGCCATCACGATCAGCCGGAGGGCCAGCAGCACCAGTACGGTGGCGAGCCCCAACGATTGCAGGCGAGCGAACTTCGGATTCCCATCGAGAAAGCGGCGGACAGCGCCGCTGCCCGCGCCGAGGGCGGCGTGGAACACGATGGCAATCGTGGTCAGCACGGTCCCTAGGATCAGCAATTGCCAGGCGACCGGCCCATGACCCGGCACGACGAATTGCGGGAGAAATACCACGAAGAACAGCAAAGCCTTGGGGTTCAGCAGGCTGTTCAGCATGGCACGCGCGAACACGGCTTTCAGCGTCGCCTGCGACGCGATGGCCCCGCCTGGTGCCGCCGGGGCCTGCACGCACTTGTAGGCCATCCACAAAAGGTACGCGGCCCCGCAAAAGCGAATCACGTCGAAAGCCGCGGGCATGCTGCCGACCACCGCCGCAATGCCGGTTGCGGTCAGTACCGTCAGCACCAGGTCCGCCGCGCCAATGCCCAGCGCCGAAGCCACGCCGCCCATCCAGCCATACGTCGCGCCGTGGGCGACCACGAACATCATATTGGGCCCGGGGGATATCAGCAGAAACATAACCGCCACGGCGAATACAGAAAGGGTTGCTAAATCCGTCATGCCTCTTGCCCGCTGCCTGTTGGTTGAATGCTGATAGAGTAAGACCATCACCTGATACAACCAAAAAATTGTTCTAGATACAACCATGACCAAGGCGCGATACAAGTCGATCATGGATGGGATGGCGGCGCGTATCCACGCGGGCGAACTATTACCGGGCATGCAGTTGCCTACAGTTCGCGCGCTGATGCAGGAGCATCGCGTCGCGCTGGCCACGGCCTTGCGGGTATACGGCGAACTCGAGGCGGTCGGGCTGGTGGCCTGCGAACCCGGTCGCGGCACCTTCGTACGCGATACCTCTCTGCCACGCGGGCTGGGGCTGGAGCAGCAGCCGCTCAAGGCCGGTGCGGTGGACCTGACCTTCAATTACCCCTCTCTGCCGGACCAGGCCGAAATATTGCGGGAGGGCCTGCGCAGCCTGGCCGTGTCGGGTGATCTCGATTCCCTGTTGCATTCGGCGCCCCAGGGCGGTCGGCCGCATGAGCGGCAGACCGTGGCCAGGCATTTGCGGAACCGGGATATCCGCGTCGGCGGCGACCAGATACTGATCGTCAACGGCGCTCAGCAAGGGTTGGCTGTGACCGTCATGGCCCTGTTCAAGCCGGGCGACGTACTGGCAGTCGATGCCCTCACCTATCCCGGCATGAAGGCGCTGGCGCACGCGTACCGGCTGGACCTCGAGCCGCTACCCCAGTCCGCCGGCGGTCCTGACCTTGATGCTCTGGCCGCGCTCTGCAAGCGGCGGCCCGTGCGGGCCATCTACACGATGCCCACGCTGCACAATCCGCTGGGAACGGTCATGTCGGAGCAGGATCGCGCCCGCCTAGCGGCGCTTGCCGACGCGCACGATTTCCTGATCGTCGAGGATGGCGCCTATGCCTTCCTCGCCGAGCCATCGCCAAAGCCCGTGTTCACCCAAGCCCCGCATCGGACCATCTATGTGTCGGGCCTTTCAAAGAGCGTGGCGTCCGGATTGAGGTTTGGATTTGTCGCGGCGCCCCACGCTCACATTCCCGCCCTCGAACAGGCCATTCGCGTATCCACCTGGAACACCCCTTCGCTGACCGTCGCCCTGGCCTGCCGCTGGATCGAAGCGGGTACGGTGGATGCCCTGGAAGACCGCAAGCGCAAAGACGCCAGGCAGCGCCAGGACCTTGCCCGCCAGGTTTTGCAGGGCTACACGGTCATTGCCCACCCTTGTTCCTATTACCTTTGGCTGGAACTCGGCGAAGGCTTGCGCGCCGACCGTGTCGTTGCCGAACTTGAGCGCAAGGGGATATTGGTGGCGACCGCCGAGCCATTTGCCGTAACGCCTCACGTCCCTCACGCATTGCGGGTGGCGCTGGGATCGATTGGGCTGGGAACGCTCCAGCGGGCCCTTTGTGAAATCCGGGAAGTGGTCGGGCAGTAACCGGGCGATCTTCAGGCTTCGTATGGTTGGCGTCAGTCAGGATCAATCACGGCGAAATGCCTTGCGCATCCGTCAGGAGGTGGCGCTTTGCGCTGGTCGCGCGATC
>NZ_DAIOEU010000111.1:0-4935 GCF_036746095.1 Dyella sp. | reverse complement strand
AGCGGCAGCGCGATCACGTGCAGCGCGAAGAAGCGGTTGAGCGTGGCGTCGGCGGGCAGGAAGTCGCCCATGATCCATTCGACCAGATCCTTGCCGATGACCGGAATCGTGCCGAACAGCGACACGATCACCTTCGCGCCCCAGAACGACATGTTGCCCCATGGCAGCACGTAGCCCATGAACGCTTCGGCCATCAGCACCAGGAAGATCAGCATGCCCAACAGCCACACCAGCTCGCGCGGCTTCTGATACGAGCCGTACATGATGCCGCGGAACATATGCAGGTAAATCACCACGAAGAACAGCGATGCGCCCGTGGTGTGCATGTAGCGGATCAGCCAGCCCCATTCCACGTCACGCATGATGTACTGCACCGAGTCGAACGCGCCGCTCGCGCTCGGGTCGTAGTTCATGGTGAGGAAGATGCCGGTGACGATCTGGTTGACCAGCACCAGCAGCGCGAGCGAACCGAAGTAGTACCAGATGTTGAAGTTCTTCGGCGCATAGTACTCGGTCATGTGCTTGCGATACACCGGCATCAAGCCGGGCGCGCGTTCGATGACCCAGTCACCGATATTAGAGAAGACGTTCGCCATTACGAATTCCCCTCCGCATCCACACCGATCTGCACGGTGCTGTCGTCGACAAAGTGATAAGGCGGAATCTGCATGTTCTTCGGCGCAGGCACACCCTGGTAGACGCGGCCGGCCATGTCATAGCGCGAGTGGTGGCAGGGGCAGTAGTAGCCGCCTTGCCAGTTCGGATCGAACGGCTCGGGCTTCATTTCGCCGACATAGTCGGGCACGCAACCCAGGTGCGTGCAGATGCCGACCATCACCAGCCATTCCGGCTTGATGGAGCGGGTCTCGTTCTGCGCGTACTTGGGTTGCTGGTCAGCGGAAGCGCCGTCGGACTTCGGATCGACCAGACGCGGATCCTGCTTGGGCAACGCCGCCAGCTGCGCCGGCGTGCGATTGACGATGAATACCGGAAGGCTGCGCCAGCCGACGATCAATTGCTGGCCCGCTTCGATCTTCTTCAGTGACTGGGTAACGGGAGCGCCGGCGGCCTTGGCTCTTGCACTGGGTTCCCACGACTTGATGAAAGGCACTACTGCAGCCACTACGCCTGCTCCCCCTACCACGGCAGTCGTCGTGGTGAGAAAACGGCGGCGGCCTAGATCGACGACTTCGTTCGCCATCAGGCTCTCCGGTACTTGCATGCCATTGACACTGCAGAAACCAGACTCTGCCAATGCGGACGAGCTAAAGATTCCGCTTCGCCGACCGCCCCTCAGGATCGTGCCCCTGCAAAATCGCGTTACCTACTACAAATCGCGTTAGTCTAGCCTCAGGTCAAGAACCCTACAATAAAACCGCACGGGCGGTCACGTCGCTCTGCCACACTTACGCGCTTACTTTTCCTCAAGACTGATACGACATGAAGCATGCCGCCGGCATCGTCGCCTTTGTTGCCCGATTCGTGATACTCGGGCTGGCGATCGCGTTCGTGATCAGCCTGATCTGGCCCGGTGTCGGCGACCGTCTGCGTACACGTTTCGGATGGCAGCACGAGCATGCATCCGTTCCAGCAGCAACTTCACCCGCGCCGTTGCAACCTGCACCGTTTTCGTATGCCGATGCCGTTGCAAAAGCCGCGCCTTCCGTGGTCAACATCTACGCCAACAAGGTCGTGACCGAACAAGCCATCCGCATGTTCAACGATCCGCTGATGCAGCAGCTGTTCGGCGGCACGCCGGCGGGTCCTCCGCAGACACGGCGCGAACAGAACCTCGGCTCCGGCGTGATCGTCAGTGCAGACGGCTACGTGCTTACCAACAATCACGTAATCGCCGACGCCGATGATATCCAGGTGCTGCTCTACGACGGTCGCGTGGCGAAAGCCAAGCTGGTCGGTGCAGACGAGGAAACGGATCTGGCGGTGCTGAAGATCGTCGACGCCAGCAACCTGCCCGTGATCCAGATGGCCGATCCGAAAAAGCTGCGCGTGGGCGACGTGGTGCTCGCCATCGGCAATCCGCTCAACCTCAATCAGACCGTGACCATGGGCATCATCAGTGCCATCGGCCGTCAGTTGAACAACGCCAGCCCCGAGGATTTCATCCAGACCGATGCCGCGATCAACCTCGGCAACTCAGGCGGTGCGCTGGTCAACAGCAACGGTGACCTGGTCGGTATCAACACCCTCCTTATCGGCAAGAAAGCTAATGCGGAGGGTATCGGTTTTGCCATTCCGGTCGATACGGCTACCAACGTACTGCGACAATTAATCGCAACCCATCACGTGATCCGCGGCTGGCTCGGCGCCAATTACGGTTTCGTGCCGGTGGCGGCCGATAGCGGCCTGCCTGCCGCCGCCGCGCGCGGTGCGCAAGTCACCGATGTATATCCCGGCGGCCCCGCCGCCGCGGCCGGCATCCAGCCGCACGACATCCTGCTGCGCCTGGGCGATGACGACATCCGCGATCCGGCCGATCTGAGCCGGCATGAAGCGATGCTCAAGCCCGGCAGCAAGGTGGAAGTTTCCGGCTTGCGCAATGGCGTGCCGTTTCATGTGATGGTGAACGTGATCCAGCGGCCGCCGCGGTTGCCGGCGGGGAGTTCGCAGGGGAATATGGGAAGCTTTATCGAGGGATAGCTGCCCTGAAAAACGTGCATTCCCTCTGGCCGTCATTCCCGCGAATGCGGGAATCCATTTTGCTCTGACGCATCCCTTGAAATGCATTCCCGCTTTCGCGGGAATGACGGCCAGCAGGTGTATATGACCTACAAACTCGCCAGCGGCGGATGCAACGCCTTGCTATACCGCTGCAACAATTCCCCCACGCGCTGCACATACACCTGCGTCTCCGCAAACGGCGGCACGCCGTTGTAGTGCTGCACCGCCCCCGGCCCCGCGTTGTACGCGGCCGCAGCCAGCCGCACGTTGCCGTTGAAATTCTTCATCAACAAACCGAGATAGCGCGCGCCGCCACGGATGTTCTGCGCCGGGTCGAACGCATCGAGCACGCCCATGTCGTTCGCCGTACCCGGCATCAGCTGCATCAGCCCTTGCGCGCCCTTGAGCGACATCGCACGCGGATTGAAGGCACTTTCGGCGTGAATGATGGCGCGAATAAAAGCCTCGTCCACGCCCGATTCCAGGCTCGCCTCGTGGATCACGTCCTGATATGCATCCAGGTGAAGCGCCACCGTGTTCCAGTTGATGTTCGAGTGCAGATTGCACGCCATGCAGGTAGCGATGTAGCTGAAAAGCTTGGTGACGTTGCTCGCCTGCGCGCCACCCGGCGGGATGTTGGTGTATTCCACGCTGCCGTCGCGATGCACGATCCGATACACCGCGCCGCGCAGCACGCGGTTGTCCGTAGCATCCTGCGCGCCGCCATCGGCTAACGCCGCGGCAACGCCCGTGTGCGAATCGCTATAAGTCCACTGCCCCGGCTTGCCTTCCGGCGGCGGCGCCACCCGAGCGGTGGTCTCCACCTCGGCCGTCACCCGCTCCAGCGACACGATGATCGGCGCAATCGGCTTGGCCGATGTCTCCACCCAGCCGGTGACCCAGGCCAGCGAACTCACCTGGCTGGACATCACGCGCTTCGGCCCGGCATGGGACACGGCGGCGGGAAACGAGGCCAGTTGCTGACAGGCGCGATAACCCGCCTTGCTGCTGGTAAACACGGCCTCGCCCTGCGCGCCGGTGCAGCGGTACAGCGCGCCGGCCTGCGCCGGCCTGGTGACCAGCAACAGCGCACAGCCAAGCACCGCCAGCATGGCGGTGAGCAGAAATGCCGGGAGGTGGATTGCCCTCGGGCCGCCGCCTCCCCTTTGGCGAACGGCGGTAAACATGGCGGGCAGTTTGCGCTCACAAGGGTTGCGAGCCAAGCGCGAATTGGCGAAATCGTGTGCCAGAACATGGATATACATGCCCTGCCGCACGTCAACTCGCTCCACCAGCGGAAAACCTCCCGTCCGTCACCCCGGCGAACGCCGGGCCTGGTGACTTTGTTTGCCCATCAAGGCACTCGCCGGGGCGGCGAGGCATGGGTGTTTCTGGTGGGTGTCGCCCTCGCAAGTCCTTGATCTGTCAGTAGCCGGCCACCAACCGCGCGAGTACAATACGCGGTTCGATGCATTCCGCACCGCCTTCCGAACCCACGGTACCCGACGCCATGAGCGGCAAGCTTTTCATCAAGACCCACGGCTGCCAGATGAACGAGTACGACTCGGCCAAGATGGCCGACGTGCTGCGTGCATCGCATGGCCTGGAATTGACCCAGGATGAGTCGGAAGCGGACGTGATCCTGGTCAACACCTGCTCGATCCGCGAGAAGGCGCAGGAGAAAGTCTTCAGCCAGCTCGGCCGCTGGCGCGAACACAAGCAAGGCGGCAAGCCGGTGCTGATCGGCGTGGGTGGCTGCGTGGCCTCGCAGGAAGGCGAAGCCATCCTCAAGCGCGCACCGTACGTCGACCTGGTGTTCGGCCCGCAAACCCTGCACCGCCTGCCCGAACTGATCGACGCCAAGCGCGCCACCGGCAAGCCGCAGGTGGACATCAGCTTTCCGGAAATCGAAAAGTTCGACCGCCTGCCCGAGCCGCGCGCCGAAGGCCCCACCGCCTTCGTGTCGATCATGGAAGGCTGCTCCAAATACTGCAGCTACTGCGTGGTGCCCTACACCCGCGGCGAGGAAATCAGCCGCCCGTTCGACGACGTGATCGTGGAAGTGGCGCAGCTCGCCGAACAAGGCGTGCGCGAGGTGATCCTGCTGGGCCAGAACGTGAACGCCTATCGCGGCCCCACGCACGACGGCGGCACGGCAGACCTGGCGGTGCTGATCCACGCCATCGCGCAGCTCGAAAGCATCGGCCGCATCCGCTTCACCACCTCGCATCCGCTGGAGTTCTCCGACTCGCTGGT
>NZ_DAIOEU010000110.1:0-5173 GCF_036746095.1 Dyella sp. | reverse complement strand
GGGCCGAATTATTTTCCCCGGACAGCAGTGCGCTTTCGCGGGAATGACGGCCATACATGGGTTGGGATGCAATCCCAGCATCCGCCACTCACCGGAAAGCAGGGATGGCCATCTCGGCCTACAGTTGCTTCGCCGCGGCTTGCGGATGCATCGCAGCCACGTCCGCCGCGTTGAGGCTGTTGGTGTAGTGATTGCCAAAATGCGTGCGTACGTAATTGATCACCTCGGCAACCTGCTCGTCGGTAAGCATGGTGTCCTTGAAGAAATTTCCGTGCGCCGAAGGCCGTTCTACGAACGAAGGCATGTCGTGCCGGCCAAACAGGATCACGGCCGCCATGTATTGGGGCGATGCCAGCTTTGGGTTGTTCGCCAGCGCCGGATACGTGCCAGCACCTGTCGCGCCTTTGGCATCCGGCATATGGCAGCCTTGGCAGATGGCATGGAAGATCGCTTCGCCGTTGGCCGTTTTGAGGGTGTCGTTGGTGTAGAGCGCATCATCCGAGGCCTGCGCCGAGGCGAAGCTGCCGGCGAGCAGAAGCATGGCGATGAAGAACGATCGCTTCATGCCGCACCTCCCGCCACCACGCGCTGATGAAGCCTGGTGATCACGTCCAACGCAGAAGTCACCGCGCCTTCCTGCCACGCCGGCAGATAGGAAGCATGTTCGCCTGCCAACACGATGCGTCCGTCGACCTGGCAAAGATTGTCGTAATGCTTCGCGCGCAATTCATCGGTCCACGTCGCGAAGCAACCCAACGTGAAAGGCGCGCGATGCCATGCCACGGCAACACCGTTTTCGAATTCCTGCTGGTACTGCGCATGGATCTGGCTGCCGTATTCCACGGTTCTGCGCACACGCTCGTCAGGCGGCATCGCAGTGAACTGATACGCGTCCAGGCCATAGAGATAAGCACCCAACAACACACCTTTACCCTTGCGATTGAAGTCGCTGCTCGGGTAGCTGATGGTATTGATGGGCAGATCGGTCATGGTGATGCCGCCGTAGATGTCTTCATCCTCCTCCCAGAAGCGACGCTTGAATTGCAGGCCGACCTTTACGGAAGCGGCATACGGCACGGCACCGATTGCCGCGGCCATCGGCGCGCTTACGTTCATGGGAATCTGGCTGAGGATGGATAGCGGAATCGTGCAAATGCACCAGTCTGCGCGTGCGGTCTGTGTGCGACCCGCTCGCCGCGCATCGTCGTAGCTGACGGTGACGCCATGCTCGTCCTGGTGAATGGCGGTGACCTTGGCGTGGTAGCGAATCACGCCATCCAATTGCTTGCCGAATGCTTCGCCGATGCGGCCCATACCGCCGACCGGTTGGAACAGCGTCTCCTGGAATTCGTAGTTTTCGCCACCGGTAAGGCCCGACCACAGGCGTGAACCGAGTACGTCATGGAGCCGCAACGGCTGCGAATCCAGCGGTTTTGCCGACAAACCGCCACCTGGCTCCCTGTCGTAGCCACGTCGATTGCTGACATGCGGACCCGCGGCGTACGCGTAGTTCTCGTTCAGTGCCCCCCACCGGCGCAGCGAATCGAGCAGCAGGGCCTGGTCATCCTTGGTGACCTGCGCATCGAGCTGGCCTTGCTGCGTGACCTTGGCCAGCAACTCCGCGATATGTCCACGGTAGTCCGCGTTGATGGCGCGATAGCGTTGCGGTTTGCCACCGAACGCCTTGGCGCTGTGCAGATAGGCGTTATAGTTGACCTGCACGAACGGCTCGAGTGGAACGTTGAGTTTCTTGCAGTAATCGAGCAGGCCGCGATGGTGATAAGGGATGCGCCATGGACCGGGGTTGATGTACAGGCCGCGCTCGAACTGGCAGTGCTGGGTGAAGCCGCCCAGTTCGGTGTACGTGTCGCCGCCGCGCAGCGTCCAGTTCCGGCCGCCGGGGCGTGCGTTGTATTCCAGCACCTGCACGTCGTAGCCGGCCTGGCGCAACTCATACGCCGCGACCATGCCGGCCAGGCCTGCGCCGAGCACCAGTACCGACGTACCGCGCGGCGCGCCTTGCAGCACGGGTGTGCCCTTGTACGGCGATTCGGCGGCCAGGCCGAGCCGGTCCATCACCGCATACATCGCCGCCCCGCCCGCGCTGAGCCCGATCAGGCGCAGCAGATCGCGCCGCGTCACCGAAAGCTGGGAGTCGTCCCTTTGCATCGCTTGCCCCTTGTCATCGAACTGTCAGCACAGCGCATTCATGGCGGTGGGGACAGTGACATAAGGCATGCATACATCGCTGGATGGTGCATCTTTAGGTTGGGTTAGCGCAGCGTAACCCAGCATTTTTGGCGAGATCCGCCCCTCACCCCAGAGGGAGAGGGAACAAGGTAGTCAATGCACCGGTTTCGCCATCCGCAGCAGATCCAGGTTGTACCCCGCCGCCTCATACAGCGCCCGCGCCCGCTCGTTGCCGGGGAACACGGCCAGAGTGATCAGCTGGCATTGATGCTCGCGTGCCCATTCCTCCGCATGTTCGATCAAGGCCTTGCCCACGCCCTGGCCTTCGTGGCGCGGCGAGACGGCCAGGTCGGAGATGTGGCAGTTGTAGCGGCCGGTGAAGTAATCCTGGGTTTTCTGCAGGTGGATGAAGCCCACACGGGCGCCATCGTCGTTTTCGGCGACGAACACATAGCTGTGGGAAGGCTGCTCGTCCAGATGACGGCTGAGGTCCTTGCGAATGCCTTCGATGCATTCGTGCCGCTTGCGCCAGGCAGGCAGGTTGAAGTCCACGAAGCGTGGAACCAGGCCGAGGATGAAGTCGTCGTCATCCTCGGCCAGACGGATAAGAAAAGTGCTGTCGCTCATGCGTCGGCCGGTCGATAAGAACGGGTAGGGTCGGTTCTACACCCAACGGGGTTGTGGGTGGAAGGCCCTGGTGAGTCGACAGCACGTGCCCCAAGCCCCTCTCCCACCGGGAGAGGGGCTTGGGGGTGAGGCCACGGGCGGAGCGTGATGTTTGTTTTTCCCCGCAAGCTTCAGCTATCTCGCGGCGTGCCACCCTCACCCCAACCCCTCTCCCGATGGGAGAGGGGCTACAGAACGCTCAGCCGCCAATCACCGGCAGCGCGATGTAACTGGCCTGTTCGCCCGCGTGATAGACCCGCTGCGTGGCCTTCTGGTAATCCGCCGGCTGGGCGAAAAAGATATTCGGCACGAAGGTTTGCGGATTGCGGTCGTACAGCGGGAACCAGCTCGATTGCACCTGCACCATCACGCGGTGGCCCGGCAGGAACACATGGTTCGCGGCCGGCAGGTCGAAGCGGTAGGCCAGCGGCTGGTTGGCGGCGAGCGGCTTGGGGTTGTCGTAGCCCTCACGATAACGGCCGCGGAAGATGTCCATCGACACCGCCAGCTGATAGCCGCCCATCTCCGGCTGCTCGGCGACCTGGTCGGGGTACACGTCGATCAGCTTCACCACCCAGTCGCTATCCGTGCCGCTGGTGGAGGCCACCAGGTGCACCATCGGCGCGCCGGCGATGGTCAGCGGCCGGGTGAGCACGTCGGAGACGTAGGTGAGTACGTCCGGGCGGCCGGAGGCTTCACGCTGGTCATCCACCAGCCATTGCGACCAGGTGAGGCCGTTGTCGTAACCGATCGGCTGGATCGGGCGGGCACGGAAGGGCACGGGATGGGCCGGATCGGAGATGTATTCGTCGTAGGCGCTGCCGTTGCCTGGCGCCGTGAAACCAAGCTTGTTATCCGCTTCCAGGTACAGCAGGCGGCTCTTCGTGCTGCAACCTTCTTCGCACGCCAGTGGCCACTGGTTGAGGCGCTGCCATTGGTTGCTGCCGGTTTGATAGGCCGTGACCGGCGCGATGTCCGCCTTGGGTGCGTCATCCTTCAAGTACTGCGCCAGATACGGACGCAGGATGTGCTCGCGGAAATACTTGGCGGTGTCGCTGCCGAAATGGATCGCGCCGAGCGAACTGGCTTCGTCGATCTCCTGGCCGTGATGCCACGGACCCATCACCAGCTTCACCATGTCGCCGTTCTTGTCCTTCGGCTTGATGGCGCGATATACGGCGAGCGCGCCGTAGATGTCTTCCTGGTCCCACAGGCTATGCACCAGCATCGTCGGCACTTTCAGCGGTTGTGCGCGGAGTACTTTGTCGACCGCCTGCTCGCTCCAGAACGCGTCGTAGGCTGGGTGCGCCGTCACTTTGTTCCAGAAACCCAACTGCTCCATGCCGTATTGCTTGCCCATGTTGCCGGCAGAGACGTAGTGCATGAACAAGTCGTATTCGTCGTGATAGTCGGTCCACCATTTGTAGCTGTTGTCGCGGCTGGCCGACTGCTCGTAGATGTAAGACATGTTCTGCTGGCGAAAGGCGCCATGATGGAACCAGTCGTCGCCCATCCAGCCGTCCACCATCGGGTTCATCGGCACCGCCACTTTCAGCGCGGGATGCGGATTGACCAGCGACATCAGCGGCTCGAAGCCGTCGTAGGAAATGCCGATGGTGCCGACCTTGCCGTTCGACTCCGGAATGTTCTTTACCAGCCAGTCGATGGTGTCGTAGGTATCGGTAGCATCGTCGACCGGCGTAGGATTGAGCGGGCCGTGTATGGGCCGGTTCATCACGTAATCGCCTTCGGAACCGTATTTGCCGCGGATGTCCTGGATCACGCGGATATAGCCGTCTTCCACGATCACGTCGGTGGCGTTGTCGTAGCCTTCCAACATCGGGCCGAGATGGCCGCTCATCACGTGATGGGTGAGTTCCTTCGCGTCGTAGGGCGTGCGTGTCAGCACGATGCCGGCGTGATGCGCGTTCTTCGGAATCAGGATCACCGTGTTGAGCTTCACGCCATCGCGCATCGGGATTTTCACGTCGCGCTCGACGTAATCGAAGCTTTCAGTGGCCGGCTTGAATTGCGCCGGCGTTTCGCTGGGGTAATTGGGGTATTGCGGCTTCGGCGTGTCGTCCATGGCCATTGCAGCGCCGCTCAGGCTGAGCAGCAGGGCGAGCAAGGCGGGTTTGGTCCCGCGTACAGCGATCTTCATGGTGACTCCCCTTGGGATGAGCTGGGGTAGCCTAGCGTTTATGAAGAGGCATGGCATGTGGCAATGCCGAATTTTGCCTCGTCGTCGTTCGGGCTTTCGCCCACTGCTGTCCGGGGAAATTCGATCATGCGAAGAGCCCCGACTGAAGACGATTCA
>NZ_DAIOEU010000109.1:3598-5367 GCF_036746095.1 Dyella sp. | reverse complement strand
TTGTTGATCATGTCTTCGTAGATCTTCGATTCGCGACGGCCCAGCGACGCCGTGCGAGCCTTTTCCGTGGCGATGTAGGCCGAGATCGGCGCCACGCCATCCAGGCGAATCGAGCCGAGCGGATGACCACCGTCGTCGACGACAACAATCGTGACAGCCCAGTTGTTGGCCTTGGCCTCGGCCTCGGCGGCGACCAGCACCTTTTTCACGTCATCAGCCGTCAGTACGGTTTTTTGCTGCATACCTCTCTCCATCGTTCAGGGTTGAGGCTGCAGTATATCGCGCTCAACCCAGGCAAAATGGCGCAATACCGGCCCCGCGAAGTTGAAACTGCTTCACCTGCGAGCGGCTTGACGCTCATCTTCCACCCTGCTCTGATGCACAGCGTCCCAATGCAAAAAGGCCCGCATCGCTGCGGGCCTTCCGTTTTGCGTTATGGCCTGCCTGATCCGGAATCAGGCCCCGTCGGTGAACGAATCGCGGCGATCGGTGACACGCGCCCCATCCGAATACACGTCGCGCTGTCCCGTGACGCGTGCACCGTCCGTATAAACGTCACGGTTGCCAATGCGTGCGCCGTCGGTATAGACGTCGCGCGTATCGGTAGCTCGCTGGCCACCGCTATAGATATCGTTTTTTACCGGCGCGGCGAATGCCGACGCCGAGAGCGCGGCGAGCGCACCAATTGCTGCGATGGCCGCAAGACGTTGTTTGAATGCCATGTGAATCCCCTTGTTCTGTTTGACGACGGGCGCCGCGCCATCAGGATGCAATTGCAGGAGGCGTTGCTGTGGGAGCGGCGTCACGTGAGGCAGTTTAGGGGGAAACCCCTAGGTCAATATCCAGATCGCTTGACTGGACGCATCAAAAACTTTGAGCGATGAATTTCAAGGGGAACCAACACGCGCAATCTTCCACCACCGGGTACGAAAGAATTCCGGCCTTGATGAGCGCAACGCAACGCGCGGCAAAAGAAAAAGCCCCAGATCGGGGCTTTTTCTGACAAACAGCTTTCAATGACTCGCTTACGGTACCCGCTTAGTGGTGATGACCGTGGCCGTGGCCATGACCGTAGTAGCCACCGTGCCCACGCCAACCCGGGCCATAGTAATAACGGGGGCCACCACCGTAGTAGCGTGGCGCGCCGTAGTACACCGGTGCAGGGCGAACAACTACCGGCGGCGGGCCGTAATAAACCGGAGCCGGAGCCACAACCACCGCGGGAGGCGGTGCATAGTAGGCCGGTGCCGGCGGATAGTAGGCGGGACCGCCCACCACGACGCCCGGAACACCGATCGCCACGTCGACGTTCACACGCGCCATTGCAGCGCCAGACGCCAGCGCGGCGGCCACACCGAATGCTGCGAACAACCAACGTTTCATGATCGTGCCTCTACGAGTTAGGAGGATTCCTGATGCTCACTATTGTACGAGGTCACGGAATTGCAGGTGAAACGGCGGTATCGACATTGTTACTGGCGGTAACAGCGGGATCACAAATGGCAGGTGTTGTATCCGGCTTGCTTCCTGCGGTCGAAGCCACCACAATACCGGGCTTGCCGTGCGGCCGTGGAGAAATTGGTAGACTCAGCAGACTTAAAATCTGCCGCCTTTCCGGGCTTACGGGTTCGAGTCCCGTCGGCCGCACCAACGCTCCCCAGCTATCCGTTGCCGGGACCGATTCACACCAGAATCGCACAGAGCGCAGCGCCCACCACCATCAGGAAGACGAACAGCAAGCCCGCCAGAGCCAGTGGCTTGCGGCCAGC
>NZ_DAIOEU010000109.1:0-3498 GCF_036746095.1 Dyella sp. | reverse complement strand
AAGGCCATCACCAGCAGCAGCGGACCCAGGGCCAGCACTCGCACCATCTTCGCTACCACTGCCGCATCGGCCGTGGCATCGCTCACCATCTTGCCCGACGCGATGACCTGCGCCACCTCATGCAGCGTGGCACCGGTAAAGATGCCGAAAGCGCGCTCGCTCACCGCGAGATGCCAATGCTGCGTGGCGAGTTCATACATCCACGGGTAGAGCAGCATGCCGAAGGTGCCGAACAGCACGACCGTCGCCACGGCAACCGCCGTCTGACGGTCGTCGGTGCGCACCACCGACGACACGGCGATAGCTGCCGCGGCGCCACACACCGCGCTGCCGGCGCTTACCAGAATCGCCTCGCGGCGGCTCAGGCCGAAAAACGACGAACCCACCCAGGTACCAAACAGCAGCGTTGTCACCAGCATCAGCAACGGGACGATGACCCCACCCACGCCAAGCGCCGCGATTGCACCAAACGTCAGGCGAAGGCCATATAGGGCAACGCCAAGCCTGAGCATGTGATGGCGTGCCACCTGCATGCCCGGCGCCAGCGGCGTCAGCCAATGCTTGGGCATCGTATTGGCAGCGATCATCCCGGCAAACATCGCCAACGTCAGCGCCGACAGGCCGTATTGCGAGATGGCCGGATGATTGGCCAGCACCTGGGCAAGCCAGGCAATCGCGCCAAGGGGGATCAGCGTCAGGATGCGTTTGCGCCACAGCGTGAGCGTGGACGGGGCAATGGCAACCGGGATCGAATGTGGGGCAGGAGCCGTGGACATGGCAGCGACGAGTTCTTTGTTCGATGCCTTGCAGCGTACGCACCCGTAGCTAACCCGTAAAACGGGTAATATCGTTATACCTAATTTGTTTTATCGATAAGCCTATGGACCAGCGTCCGCTCCGCCTGACCCTGCGCCAGCTGCAAGTGTTTGTTGCCGTCGCCCAGCACGGCAGTACAACTGCGGCTGCGGATGCGCTGGCCATGTCCCAGTCGGCAGTCAGTGCATCGTTGGCCGAGCTGGAACGTGCCTTGAACGGCGCACTATTCGATCGCGTGGCGCGCCGACTGGCGATCAACGAGGCCGGGCGCCAGTTTTTCCCGCGCGCGCTATCACTGCTGGACCAGGCCCATGAACTGGAGCGGTTTGCGTCAGAAGGCGGCGTTCAGTTGCGGATTGCTGCCAGCAATACGATCGGCAGCTATATCTTGCCGGCGCTGCTGGCTGGCTTCCGTAACGCCCAGAGCGGCCCATGCACGCTCGACCTGCGTATCGGCAACACCCAGGACGTGCTGCACGCCCTGCTCAAATTCGAAGTCGACATCGGGCTGATCGAAGGCACCAGCCATGAGCGCGACCTGCGTAGCATGCATTGGTGCGACGACGAAATGGTGGTAGTTGTCGGGCCGACGCACCCGCTGGCGATGACCGCGGACCGCCCGGAGATATTGCACGAGATGCTGCGGGAAGCCGACTGGATCGTGCGCGAACCAGGCTCCGGCACGCGCGAAATCATCGAGGCGAGGCTGGTGCCGGCGCTAGGCGCTCTACGCTTCGCGCTGGAACTCGGCAATGCGGAGGCTATCAAGCGCGCAGTGATGAGTGGATTCGGCGTCAGTTGCCTGTCGCTTCACGTGGTGCGGGACGAAATCGAGCGCGGACTGCTTGTGGCGCTGCAAAGCGGCCTGCCGCGTGTGATCCGCCCCCTTCAACTGGTAGTCCATCAGGACAAATTCCCCACCCAGGGGCTGCTCGCCTTTACCGAATACCTGCGCGGCGCGGCCCCGGTTCAGGCTGGCTGAGGATCGCGCTGCCCATCACCATCCAGACGCGCGGAGTAGCGGTCAAGCAGATGGAACAACACTGGATTGAGCAGGATCGACAACAGCGCACCAGCGAGAATCAAGGCCTGCCCACGCTCTGGAAGAATGTTCAGGTAGACGCCAAGGCTGGCCAGGATAAATGAGAACTCGCCAATCTGCGCGAGGCTCACGGCGATGGTCAAACCCACGCGGTGGCTGTGACCGAAAACTCGCACGATGGCCAGCGCCGCCAACGACTTGCCGACCAGAATGATCAGCAGCGTTGCGAGCACGCCCCAAGGATCGTTCACGAGCACCATCGGATCGAACAGCATACCGACCGAGACAAAGAACAGTACCGCAAATGCATCGCGTAGTGGCAGCGACTCTTCAGCGGCACGATGGCTGAACTCCGACTCCGCCAGCACCATGCCGGCAAAGAACGCGCCGAGCGCGAACGACACGCCGAATAGCGAATAGGCGCCAAATGCCACGCCCAGTGCGACGGCTAGCACGCCGAGTCGAAACAGTTCCCGGCTGCCCGTCCAGACAATGCGCTCGAGCATCCACGGAATGAAGCGCCGGCCGATCACCATCATCACCACAACGAACGCCACCACCTTGCCAAGCGTCGAGAGAATCTCGATCAGCACATCCATCGTTGCGGGTGCCGCCTTGGCCTCACCCTCCCCGCCGCCAAGCAGACCGGCCATTGCAGGCAGCAGCACGAGCGCAAGCACCATCGCCAGGTCTTCCACGATCAGCCAGCCCACGGCGATACGGCCTTGCTGCGATTCGATCAGATCACGCTCCTGTAGCGCGCGTAGCAGCACCACGGTACTGGCGACCGACAAGGCCAAGCCATACACGAGTCCCTGCCCCCAATGCCAGTCGAAGCCCCAAGCAACCAGCATGCCCAATGCCGTTGCAATGCTGATCTGCACGATCGCGCCGGGAATCGCGATCTTTTTCACGGCCATCAGGTCCTTGACGGAAAAATGCAGACCCACGCCAAACATCAGCAAAATCACGCCAAGCTCGGCCAGTTCCGGCGCCAGCGCCTGGTCAGCCGTGTAGCCGGGCGTGTGCGGCCCCACCACGATCCCGGCGCACAGATAGCCAATCAGGGGCGGCAGCCGAAACTTGTTGGCGATGGCCCCGAGAATAAACGCCAGCACGATGCCGCCGACAATGGTGCTGATGAGCGGGGTGGCGTGCTGCATGCGTTGGGGCTCCTTTCCGGTTGCCTGATGATCTGGGTGAAGCCACTGCGTCGCCCACGCGCCAACCGCTACACCCCGCGCATTGGCACGCCGGGAGCGGGGTAACACATGAATCGCTGGTGGTACGGGAAGAGCGGCCGCGGACTGTGGGGAGCACGACAAATCGACATGCGCCACGGCAGGGGAAATGCATCGGAATACGACTACGCGAGGTGGCTTGCCACGACAGGCGCCGTCCCGAATGCGTACGGCCTGACGTAATGTAACACGCTAAGCACGCGGCTCAGGATGAGAGCAATCCGAAAAAACGTAGGGATATTGGCGAATGCCGAGGCTGAAAAACATAACGGCGCCCATTGGGCGCCGTTTGCTTGCAACTGGAGGCGGAGGTCGGAATCGAACCGGCGTACACGGCTTTGCAGGCCGCTGCATAACCACTCTGCCACCCCGCCAGGTGACGATGCTGGATTGTATCCG
>NZ_DAIOEU010000108.1:0-5436 GCF_036746095.1 Dyella sp. | reverse complement strand
CCTCCCTGCGCACCGCCGCCTCGCTGGGCGCCGCCGCCTCCCTGCGCACCGCCGCTTCCCTGGGCACCGCCGCCTCGCCGGGCACCGCCGCCTCCATGGGACCGCCGTCCTCCCTGAAATGGCGGCATATCTCTCAACACCCATTGGCTCGTCCAATCGTTACCCGTCTTGCCGGAGCGGACGAGCGTCCCAACGGGGCGTCCCGTGAGCGGATCCAGCACTTGCCAGGTCTGCGTACGCGGATCGAATCTGACCTGATAGACGTCGCCATTCGCCATCTTGATGAAATCGTCCCTGGTGCCATCCCTATTTAGGCGGGAATACACGTTTTTTTCATCAGGCTCCAATCCATCCAGCTTGCTCGCGTCCACACGGTAGCTGGATAAATCTTGGCGGCCGACTGTCCCAACCGTTTGTTCGGTCTGAGGATCCAGTACAGGCCAAGTCTTCGTGCTCGAATCGAATTCGCCGACCTTATAGGCATCTCCATTTGCCAGCTTGATGAAATCGTCCTTGGTGCCATTCCCATTCAGGCGCGAATACACGCCTTTTTCATCAGGCTGCAATCCATTGAGCTCATTGGGGTCCACGCGATATTTAGATAAGGCCTGGTCGCCGGGGCTCGGGCTGTTTGAGCCTCGCAAAAAATCTGGAGCATCCGGCGGCAGCGAAGGAAACCCGGCGGAGCGAGTGATTGGAATTGAGCCCCAATCGGCTGGAGTTACTCCACGATCGAGGGTATATGTAGCGGCGTTAGCCGGTCCGTTATCCAGCCCCGCCGGCTGGTGATCCGCAAATGCTGCATGGATGGCTTGGATAGACATGGCAATCACCCGACTGAACCTTGCAACGAACTTTGCAGGACAGTGGCACTAAGCGGGCGGTGCATATTCATTTCGGTACTTCCGTGCACTTCCGCGTTGGCGGCACGAAAACACAAACGCAACTGTACTGAGTAAAAGCCGAAGCGCCTTGCGTCTTCGCCATGCACTTCATTGCGGCCTGTATCGACGAATTTGGCCAAATTCTCATGACGCCGCGTGGTTTCTTTCGAGGTTCCGACAGGCTGCTAGAATGCCCCCATGCCAACCAACTCGCCCCAGTCACTCGCAGGCCTGTTTCTGATCGCCATGCCCAGCCTGACCGAGCCGCCGTTTTCGCGCGGCGTGGCCTTCATCTGCCAGCATGACGAAGACGGTGCAGTGGGACTGCTGGTCAATCAGCTTTCCGAATATCGTTTCGGCGATGTGCTGGCGCAGATGAAACTCCCATGCACCGACCCTGAGCTGGTCGATGCGCCGGTGCTGATCGGCGGTCCGGTGCAGCAGGAACGCGGCTTCGTGTTGCATCGCGAGCACGGCCATTGGGAATCGAGCTATCGCATCAACGGCGATTGGTCGGTCACCACCTCGCGCGACATCCTGGTTGCGATGGCGGCCGGCGAAGGTCCGCGCCTGGCGCTGATGGCGCTGGGTTATGCGGGCTGGGGCGCCGGCCAGTTGGAGCAGGAACTGAAGGACAATACCTGGCTCACTGCCGACGCCAGCGAACGCGTGGTCTTTCACACCCCGCTGGAAGAACGCTGGAGCGCCGCCGCGGGCCTGGTCGGCATCGATCCACTGCAACTCCCTGGCTACGCGGGCCACGCATGACCTGCGTGCTTGGCTTCGACGTCGGCAGCAAACTTATCGGCGTCGCAGTCGGCAATCGCGTCACCGCCAGCGCACGCGCCATCGCCACGCTTGCCATGCGCGACGACGCGCCCGATTGGCCCGCGCTCGATGCACTGCGCAGCGAATGGCTGCCCGACAGTTTCGTGGTAGGTCTGCCGCTTACACTGGATGGCGAAGAACAGGTTGCCAGCAAGCGTGCACGCCGTTTCGCCGAACGGCTACGCGAGCGCTACCGCATGCCGGTCGCCATGGTGGACGAACGCCATAGTTCTCTCGAAGCAGCGGAGCGTTTCGCTCAAGCACGCGCCGCAGGTTTGAAACGCCGCCGTGATGCGGCACAGATCGACGCCGAAGCCGCGGCGGTGATCCTCGAACGCTGGTTGCACGAAGCCCTATAAAAATCGGCAATCACAACAACACAAGAAGACACTCGCCATGTTCTCACGCCTGCGCCACCTCACCACGCTCGAAAACCTGCCGCGCGACTGCATCGAGCGGCTGCTGGATCGTGCCATCACCATGCGCGACGCCTGCGCCCACGGCACGCGCAAGCTGGATCTGCTCAACGGACGCACCATCCTCAACCTGTTCTTCGAACCCTCCACGCGCACGCGCACGTCGTTCGAACTGGCGGCGCGCCGATTGGGCGCGGACGTGATCAACTTCGACATCGGCTTCTCGTCCACCGCCAAGGGCGAAGAACTGTTCGATACCTTGCACACGCTGGAAGCGATGCATCTGGACGCCATCATCGTGCGCCACAAAGTCTCCGGCACGCCGGATGAACTGGTACGCCATGCGATGAGCGGCGTGTCAGTGGTCAACGCCGGTGACGGTAATCGCGCACACCCCACGCAAGGTTTGCTCGATGCGCTGACCATTCGCCAGCATCGTCCGGATTTCAGCCAGCTCACCGTGGTGATCTGCGGCGACGTCAAGCACTCCCGCGTGGCGCGCTCCGACGTGCACGCTTTCAGCAAGCTGGGCGCGAAGGAAATCCGCCTGTGCGGTCCGGCCTCCCTGATGCCGGATCAACAAGAATTCCCCACCTGCAAGTTCTACGACAACTTCGACCAGGCGATCGAAGGCGCGGACGTGGCGATCACGCTACGCCTGCAGAAAGAGCGCATGGCGAGCATCGAATTGCCTGACGAAGCTGCCTACTTCCGCGAATACGGCCTGGACACCCGCCGCCTGGCATTGGCCGCACGCGGCTGCCTGGTGATGCACCCCGGCCCGATCAACCGCGGTATCGAGATCGCACCGGAGGTAGCCGACGGCCCGCAGTCGCGCATCCTCGAACAGGTGGGCAACGGCGTGTTCGTACGCATGGCCGTGCTGGGCGAAATGCTGGCGCGTTGATAGCCACTCTTTTGCAAAGCCTTTAGGTCACGGCCACCAACGCGGACGCACTTGCATCGACGCCAGGGCGAACGATGCTGGACATATCGGGTCACGCCTGAACAATGCCGACGCTGGACCTGCTCTCCTGACAAACGGGCAGTGGCGCGAAACAACCACACCGGCCACACGCCAAAGCAGGCATAATGCCGCCGTTAAATTGACACCCTCGGGGAAGAATATGCGTAGACCCAAGCGCGTGCTGGCGCTGGCGTTTTCCGGCTTGTTGCTGGCCGCCTGCTCGCACAAAGACAAGGATGCCCCCCTGGCCTTCGTGCCGGCGGATACCCCTTACGTGTTAGCCAACCTGGACGTACTGGACGACGAAACACGCCAGGCCATCCTGACCCAGGTGGATGCCGAGCTGCCCGCCCAGGTCGTGCAGCTGAAAACGCAGGCCGACCAGCTCGCCGACAAAGATCCGGACATGGCGAAATACCTGCGCACCGTCGCCACCGAATTCGATGGCAAGACTGCCGAGCAGGTGATCCAGGAGACCGGCGTCAATCCCAAGGGCTACATGGCGCTCTATGGCCTGGGCCTGTCGCCGGTGCTCCGCATGGAGCTGGCCGACACCAAGGCGTTCGACAGTTTCGTTGCCAAAATCCAGAACGATTACGGCAAGAAGCTCGACGTAGTGACGTTGGGCGCGCAGAGCTACCAGCGTTACGTCGCACCGGTGTCGCACCTGCAATTCATCATCGCCGTGGTCGGCAAGCAGGCCGTGCTGGCGCTGCTGCCGCAGGATGCGGGACAGCCGCTGCTGCGCCAGGCGCTGGGCCTGGATCGCCCGGCGAAAAACGTGCAGGACACCGATCGCCTCGCCGATCTCGCCAAGTCCAAGGGCTATGCGAAATGGGCGGTAGGCCAGGTGGATCTCACGCGCCTGCTGCCGTTGCTGATCGGCGGCAAGGACCCGCTGGCACAAGCACTGCAGAAGATGCGCGCGGAAAACGAATCGGCCAAGACCGGTGAACCCGTGGCGAACATCATGCAACTGCCGCCGAGCTGCCAGAGCGAAGCCTCGCGCATCGCAGCACGCGTGCCGCAGATGAGCATGGGTTACACCACGCTGGACGAGAAGCATCGCGACATGCGTTTCGACGTATCGCTGGCCAGCGACATCGTCAACGCCTTCAACCATCTGAAAGTGGAACTGCCTGGCCTGGGCAGCGATCCCAGCGCGCCGTTCGAACTGAGCCTGGCCTTGCCGATGCAGCAGTTGCGCACGTTCTGGAGCGCGCAGGCGCAAGCGGTGGCGGACAAGCCTTTCACCTGCCCGATGCTCGACAACCTCAACGACACCTTCAGCAGCCTCGGCGACGCTACGCAGAAAGCGGCCGTACCGCCGATCGGCGACCTGCTCGGCCTGCATATCGCGCTGGATAGCTACACACCCAACCCCAACGGCGGCATGCCGAAGGTGTCGGGCCGCGTGGTGATCGGCACCAACAATCCGGCCGGCCTGCTCGCCATGGCGCAAATGACCAGCCCGATGCTCAACGGGCTGAAGCTCACCGGCGACAACAAGCCCGTTGCCCTGCCTGCCCAGCTCACCAATGCATTGGGTGAATCCGGATGGGCAGCGATGGGCGCCAAGTCGCTTGGTGTTGCCGTGGGCGCCGGTGAAGACGGCAAGCTCTCCGACATGATGCAGCAGCCGGGCGGCGATGCCGGCGAACTGATGCGCACGCACCTGGACGGTGACATGTACGCCAGCTGGATCAACCTGCTGGAGCAGCGCGCGGAAACCACGGCGGCGATGAGCTCCGCGTTGAATCCGGACGATTCCAGCGCGCAGGGCGACCCGAAAGCCGCACTCGCCAGCACCAAGGCGCAGTTCGAAGCAATGAAGTCCGAAGCGGCGCGCATCAAGTCAATCGGCATGCAGGTGCGGATGGAAGACCAGGGCATGGTGATCACCACGCATACCGAATTGAAGTGATCGTGCCTCCATGACTGCCGACAAAAAAAGGAGCCGATGGCTCCTTTTTTTGTTGACGGACATTACCTACCGCGCAGGCGCGAAAACCTGCTGCCAGCAGAACCGCTCAACGCCGCAAAAAGCCCGCGCCCAATCCATTCTGGCTGGTCTTGTCCTCTTCCAGCTCGACGCCTTCCAAGCCCTGCGACAGGGTATGCGCATCGCCACCTTGCGCCAGCTTGATGCGCAAGCGCACTTCGTTGGCGCTGTCGGCATGGCGCAGCGCATCCTCGTAGCTGATCTCGCCGGCCTGGTACAACGTCACCAGGCTCTGGTCGAAAGTCATCATGCCGAGGTTGCCGGATTCCTTCATCACTTCCTTGAGCTTGTGGATCTCGCCCTGGCGGATGTAGTCCTGCACCAGCGGCGTGCCCAGCA
>NZ_DAIOEU010000107.1:2091-5494 GCF_036746095.1 Dyella sp. | reverse complement strand
ATGATCGCGCCGGCCACCGCGGTGGCGATGAACGCGTAAAGATCGTTGAGGATGTGCGCGTAGCTGCCCTGGATGTTGAGGCTTTGCCGGTTCGCCTTGCCCATGATCCAGACCACGGCGAGATTGACCACGATGCCGGCGATCGCCACAAGCGTCATCAAGGAGCCGTGCACCGGCGGTGGCGAGATCAGACGCCGGATCGCTTCGTAGATGAACCAGGCGGCAAGTACCAGCAGGGTGAGACCGTTGGCCTGCGCGCTCAGAATTTCCACGCGCTTGAAGCCGAAGGTATAACGACCGCACGCGGGCCGCGCGGCCATCCGGATCGCGAACAAGGCCAGCGCGATCGAGCCCACGTCGGTCAACATGTGGCCCGCATCGGAAATCAACGCCAGCGATCTCGCCATGATGCCGACCACCACTTCGGCAACCATGAACGCGAGCAACAGCGCCAGCGCGAGTGTCAGCCAGCGCTTGTCCGCATTGAGGCTGACGCCATGACTGTGGCCGTGATGATCGCCAGCCCTGTTATCGCTATGGCCGGAGTGATCGTGCATACGCATCAAATGATCCAATCTTCGTTGGATGCTACGAACGGCGGTGGGCGTTACACAATCACGATGAGTTCAAACGATAGTTCGCACCGCTTTCGGCTACGCTTGAGTTGTGCTTGATCACTCGGCGGCATTTGGGTGGAGGATGCGCCGCTTGACACGTCAGGCGCGTGCCTCGTACCAGCCTCGGCTGCGATTGACGACCTCAACTAGGCCGAGCATGACCGGGACTTCGATCAGCACGCCGACCACGGTTGCCAAGGCGGCGCCGGAGGTGAAACCGAACAAGCTGATTGCGGTCGCCACCGCGAGTTCGAAGAAGTTGCTGGCGCCGATCAAGGCCGAAGGTCCGGCCACGCAATGCGCTTCGCCCAGCCAGCGGTTGAGGCCATAAGCGAGTCCCGCATTGAACAGCACCTGCAGCGTAATCGGCACCGCGAGCAACACGATCACCAGCGGCTGATGCAGGATGGCTTCGCCCTGGAACCCGAACAGCAACACGAGGGTGGCCAGCAATGCGACGAGTGTCCAGGGTTGGGCGCGCTTGAGCGCCGCATCGAGTGCTGCAGCGCCCCGTCGTAACAGGTGTTTTCGCAGAGCTTGCGCGATGGCCAATGGCACCACGATATAGAGCAGCACCGACAGCAGCAGGGTTGTCCACGGCACGTGGATTGCCGCGACGCCGAGCAACAGCGCCACGATCGGCGCAAAGCCGAACACCATGATGCTGTCGTTGAGCGCGACCTGGGTCAGGGTGAAGTGCGCTTCGCCACGTACCAATTGGCTCCACACGAACACCATCGCCGTGCACGGCGCCGCCGCCAAGAGGATCAGCCCGGCGATGTAACTGTCGAGTTGCGCCGCCGGCAGCCACGCCGCAAACAGATGCCGCACGAAGATCCAGCCGAGCAGCGCCATCGAAAACGGCTTGACTGCCCAATTGACAAACAAGGTGACGCCCATGCCGCGCCAGTGTTGCCGCACCGTGCCAAGCGCGCCGAAATCCACGCGCATCAGCATCGGCACGATCATGATCCAGATCAGCACGCCGACCGCAAGATTGATATGCGCGAGTTCGAATCCGCCGAGTGCATGAAACGCGTTCGGCGCGACTCGCCCCAGCACGATGCCGGCGACGATGCACAGCGCGACCCACAAGCTGAGCCAGCGTTCAAAAATCCCCAGCCTCGTGGGTACGGCTTTTTGCACCATCGCACTCACGACGCTGCCTCCGGCGACGAGGCACCCAGATCCGACAATAGCCGCTGCACGCGACGTTCGATCTCGTCGCGTACTGCACGGAACTGTTCGTCGCTCAGCGATTTCGGATCGGGTAGTGCCCAATCCTCGCGATGACGCGCGGGCAACCACGGGCACGCGTCACCACAACCCATCGTTACGACCCAATCGAAGGCCTGATCGGCAAACGCGCTCAGTGGTTTGGGAATTTGTGCGGAGATGTCGCAACCGCGTTCGCCCATGAAGGAAACCGCGCGCGGATTGACGGCATTTGCAGGTTTCGAACCCGCGGAAAAAGCCTCGATGCGATCTGTCCCATGCATGCGCGCAAAGCCTGCCGCCATCTGGCTGCGACAGGCGTTTTCGACGCAGACGAACAGTACGCGCGGCGTGTGGCTCATCCGCAAGCTCCGCCCGAGCAACAGGCTTTTTCGGATGGCGTGGACACCGTCGATGGTCCACAGCAGGCGTTGCCGGACGGTTCGTGCGTGGGCGCGGAATACGTGGTCGCCTCGCCATGGGTGTGGAAGGTTTCCCAGCGTACCCCCTGCGGGTCTTCCGCCCAGTATTTGTCCGCATGCGCATAGCAGCAGGTGGTGCCTTGTTCGGCCAGCGTGACCTTGTCGGCAGCGACCAGACGCGCACCGATTTCTTCCAGTTCCGCGCCATCGTCAGCTTGCAGACCCAAGTGATCGACGCCGGCCGCGCGATCGCGTTGCGAGATCGCGAAGTTCACACGCGGATCATCCAACATCCATTTGGCGTAATCGGACTTGCGCACGCTCGGCTCGGTGCCGAACAGGATGGAATAGAAGCCGATGCTGGCATCCAGGTCGGCGACATTGACGTGTACGTGGAAGCGTTTCATGGACGTTTTCTCCGGGTGGGCGCGCACGTGGGTGTGCAGGAAGCGGCATCGCTGCCGCAACAGTTTTCGGTGAGGAACGCGAGCAACGCGTTCATGCGGGCGTAGTCGGCGCGGCACCGAATCACGCGCCCTTCGCGCTCGTCGCGCACCAGCCCGGCATTGCGCAGCACATTGAGGTGGCTGGTCAGGGTGGCGCCGGGCACTTTCAGGCGTGCGGCGATTTCACCCACCGCCAAGCCTTCCTCGCCGGCCTGAACCAGCAAGCGATAGGCGGCAAGACGGCTGTCTTGCGCCAGTGCACCCAATGCTTTCACGGCTTCGTTCTGTTTCATAATTCCAATAATATAGAAATGTGTGAAACTGTCAAGCCAGCTCCGGGTTCGGGGACGATTTCGCGACGACCGACAGCCACGATGCTCCGCCTGCACGGGCGTAGAGGGGGTGCCGCCTAGGATCAAAATTCGCAGCCGTCACCGGGCTTCGGCTTGAGTAGTGCACCGCAGGCTGGGCAATCCCGGAAGAATTGGCACGCATCCGCGGGGACGCTCCCGACGCCGATCAATACGCCTTGATCCGCGTTCTCACTTCGGTGTTGACCACCGTGCAAGGAACCGATACGTTTACCGTCCCTTTGGGGAGTAGCCGCCTTCGTTGCCAGAAGGGGCCGCGTCAACATACTTGGCTTCGGCCATGGCGCGGCCAGCCGTAACGGGCTTGGCAAGACCACGGGTTTCGGTATCCG
>NZ_DAIOEU010000107.1:0-1991 GCF_036746095.1 Dyella sp. | reverse complement strand
GCGTGGAAACCCTGGCTGGGTATTTTGTTCCTGCTCGCCTACGCCGCCTATTTCCGCAAGGAGATGTCCGGCGAGGCTGGCGTCGAAGAGGGCACGCCCGAGCCGTTGAAGCTGACCCCGCGCCATGCCGTGCCGCCCACATGGGCAGCCATTGCGCAAACCGTCGCGGCACTCGTCGTGATATTCGCGGCGTCGCATTTTTTCGTCGGCCAACTCGACGTGCTGGGGCCGCAACTCGGTCTCCGACCGCAGCTGGTTGCACTGCTCTTCAGCCCGATCGCCACCGAACTGCCTGAAACGATGAATGCCATCATCTGGGTACGCCAAGGCAAGCATCGCCTCGCGCTTGCCAACATCAGCGGCGCAATGATGATCCAAGCCACCGTACCCACTGCGCTGGGCCTGTTCTTTACGCCATGGGTCTTCGATGAATCCCTGATCGTCGCGGCAGGGGTTACGATTGCAGCCATCGTCGTGATGTTTACCGCCTTCCATCGTGGCATCACGTCGCGCAAGCTGCTGGCCTCCATGGCGCTGTTCTATGTGGCGTTCGCGGTGTGGGTGATCATCCGGCGACTTGCTTGATTACGCCGTGACCGCGCAACCGACAAGCGATTTATCCTGCATCGCAGGAGACTGACTTGATGAAACGCTTGTTTTTCTCACCCGCTGTCGTGGCTGCCTTGGCAGCAGCGCTGCTGTTTGGCTCCAGCACGCCCTTTGCCAAGCAACTCCTGCGCGACGTATCGCCGATCCTGTTAGCAGGCCTGCTGTACCTCGGAAGCGGCATCGGCCTCGGCATCGTCCGGCTCATTCGGGATCGTGGCTGGCGGATGCCGTCCATGTCGGGGCGCGAATGGCTGTGGCTCATGCTCGCGATTGGCTTCGGCGGAGTGCTGGGGCCGCTCGCGCTGATGTTGGGCCTCATGACGACCTCAGCCGCAACAGCCTCGTTGCTGCTCAACCTCGAAGCAGTGCTGACGGCGGTGATCGCCTGGGTGGTGTTCCGTGAAAATACCGATCGCCATGTCGTACTCGGCATGTTGGCGATCGTTGCAGGCGCCGTCTTACTGGCGTGGCCAAGGCCGCACGAAAACGCAGGTTTGGGCTGGGGCACATTGCTCATCGCTAGTGCGTGTCTGTGCTGGGCGTTGGACAACAACTTCACGCGCAAGGTGTCTGCGACCGACGCACTGTTTCTCGCCGGGCTCAAGGGCACCGTGGCAGGGGTCGTGAACACGGGTATTGCGCTCGCGTTGGGCGCCACGCGCCCGGCATTGCCGGCGATCAGTGAAGCGATGGTGGTCGGACTACTGGGTTACGGCGTGAGTTTGGTGCTGTTTGTCCTCGCCCTGCGCGGGCTCGGCACGGCGCGTACCGGCGCCTATTTTTCGACCGCACCATTCTTGGGGGCAGCCATCGCCATCCTTCTCTTCGGTGATCACGCAACGTTCCTGTTCTGGATCGCGGCCATCCTGATGGCCATCGGCGTGTGGCTGCACCTGACCGAGCGCCACGAGCACATGCACAAGCACGAGGCAATCACCCATACCCACCGCCATGTGCACGACATTCATCATCAGCACACCCACGATTTCCCGTGGGATGGCACCGAACCGCATACGCATCCCCACACCCACGAACCCATCACGCACAGCCACCCCCATCACCCCGATATCCATCACCAGCACAGGCACGATTGATGCGCCTTGGTGTGTCCGTCTAGCCACCGATTGCGGCACAACGTGAGTCGCTGACGAGCAGCGTGGAGTAAGCATTGCCGTTCGATACCACTGTAGGAGGCGCCGGATTCGTCTGCCGACTCAAGGCCTCCGCCAGCCATCAACGATCGGTTGCGTCGAGTCGAGTTCGGCCGGCTTCGGCCAGAGATGCAGTATCCGGGAAGTCCTCGGTCTGCGTTGGGTGGCGAAGCCGAGGGCTGAATGCCATAACCCGCCGATCGAGTTTGGCATTGAGCTGAGCAACTTCAA
>NZ_DAIOEU010000106.1:0-6234 GCF_036746095.1 Dyella sp. | reverse complement strand
AGCTTGTGGATCTCGCCCTGGCGGATGTAGTCCTGCACCAGCGGCGTGCCCAGCATCACTTCCATCGCCACGCGGCGCGCCTTGCCGTCCGGCGTAGGAATAAGCTGCTGCGCCACGATGCCCTTCAGGTTCAAGGAAAGATCCATGAACAACTGCTGGCGGCGATCTTCCGGGAAGAAGTGCAGGATGCGGTCGATCGCCTGGTTGGCGTTGTTGGCGTGCAGTGTGCACAGGCACAAGTGGCCGGTTTCGGCGAAGTTGATCGCGAACTCCATCGTCTCGCGCGTACGCACTTCGCCGATCAGGATCACGTCGGGCGCCTGGCGCAACGTGTTCTTTAGCGCGTTTTCCCAGCTGTCGGTATCGATGCCCAGCTCGCGCTGCGTGATGATGCAGCCTTCGTGCTTGTGCACGTATTCGATCGGATCTTCGATGGTGATGATGTGGCCGGTGGAATTCTGGTTGCGATAGCCCACCATCGCCGCCAGCGAGGTCGATTTACCGGTACCGGTCGCGCCCACGAAGATGATGATGCCGCGCTTGGTCATCGCCAGTTGCTTGATGACCGGCGGCAGGTTCAGTTCTTCGATGGTGGGGATCTTCGAGTCGATCCGGCGCAGCACCATGCCTACGCAATTGCGCTGATAGAAGCACGAGACGCGGAAACGGCCGACGCCTTGCGCGGATATCGCAAACTGGCACTCGTGCGTCTTTTCGAACTCCTCGCGCTGCGCCGGCGTCATGATGTTGATCACCATGTCGCGCGACTGCTGCGCGGACAGCGGGCTCTGCGTGATCGGCACCACGCGCCCCTGCACCTTCATCGATGGCGGCACGCCGGCGGTGACGAACAGGTCCGATGCCTTCTTGTGGACCATCAATTTGAGGAACGAGGTAAAGTCGAATTCGCTCATGGCGTGCTCCCGGTGGGACGTGCCCCGATCACTTGAACACTTCCTTGTTCTTCGCATATCCGATCGCCTGCTGGCGCGTCACCAGTCCGCGCTTCACCAGGTCGAGCAGGATCTGATCCAGCGTCTGCATGCCGTACTGCTGGCCGGTCTGGATGGAGGAATACATCTGCGCCACCTTGTCCTCGCGGATCAGGTTGCGAATGGCGGGGATGCCCACCATGATCTCGTGCGCGGCGATACGGCCGCCGCCCACTTTCTTGAGCAGCGTCTGCGAAATCACCGCGCGCAGCGATTCTGACAGCATCGAGCGCACCATCGGCTTTTCGCCGGCGGGGAACACGTCGATGATGCGGTCGATGGTCTTGGCCGCCGAGCTGGTATGCAGCGTGCCGAACACCAAGTGGCCGGTTTCCGCAGCGGTAAGCGCCAGGCGAATGGTTTCCAGGTCGCGCAACTCGCCGACCAGGATGAAGTCCGGGTCTTCGCGCAGCGCGGAACGCAGCGCCTCGTTGAAGCCATGCGTATCGCGATGCACTTCGCGCTGGTTGACCAGGCACTTCTGCGAGGTATGCACGAATTCGATCGGGTCCTCGACGGTGAGGATGTGGCCGTATTCGTTCTTGTTGATGTGGTCAACCATCGCCGCCAGCGTGGTCGACTTGCCCGAGCCGGTCGGGCCGGTCACCAGGATCAGGCCCTGCGGCTGTTCGATCAGCTCGCGGAACACCTTCGGCGCGCCCAGGTCGTCCAGGGTCAGCACTTCGGAAGGAATGGTGCGGAACACCGCGCCCGCACCGCGGTTCTGGTTGAACGCATTGACGCGGAAGCGCGCCAGCCCGGGAATTTCGAACGAAAAATCGGTCTCGAAAAATTCTTCGTAGTCACGGCGCTGCTTGTCCGACATGATGTCGTAGATCAGCGAGTGCACTTGCTTGTGGTCCAGCGCGGGAATGTTGATGCGGCGCACGTCGCCATCCACGCGGATCATCGGCGGCAGGCCCGCCGACAGATGCAAGTCGGAAGCCTTGTTCTTCACCGAGAAGGCAAGCAGTTCGGCGATATCCATCGGATTGTTTTCCCCTAAAAACCGATCGTCTATACGAAAACGCAGGCCGCAGCAGGACGACGGAAGGGGTCACCCGGTCAGATGCACTGGCGCGGCATGCCCCGCCATTCCCCCGCTCCTTGCAGCCATGCCGATACTACTCGCGCCGCGTGGCCGCCAGCCAGCTTTTCCGGCACCGCTGCCGGAACGCATCACGGCAAATGCGAGCGCATACACATTCACGCCTGCCGGGGTCCTTTCCCCGAGGGAAAAAGGCTTCGCTCACTCAGCCAGGCCGGCGCTGCTGTTAAGGTATGCCGCTGGCACCCAGATCACCGTTATGGACATGACCCACATCGCATTCATCGGCGGCGGCAACATGGCACGCAGCCTGATCGGCGGCCTGCTCAAGACCGGCATGCCGGCTGCCAACCTGCGCGTGGCCGAACCCCAGGCGCTGGCGCGCGAAAGCCTGGGACGCGACTTCGGCGTGGCCACCTTCGACGACAACCGGCTGGCCGCGGCGGATGCCGACGTGCTGGTGCTGGCGGTGAAGCCGCAGGTGATGCCTGCGATCCACTACGAGCTGCGCGATACGCTGCAACGCAAGCGACCGCTGATGATCTCCATTGCCGCCGGCGTGCGCATCGACCAATTGGAACGCTGGTTCGGCAACCTGTTGCCGATCGTGCGCTGCATGCCCAATACGCCGGCCTTGATCGGCGCCGGCGCCACCGGCCTGTGCGCCAACCTGCGCGTGACGCCGCAGCAGCGGGAGCAGGCGCAACACATCCTGGATGCGGTGGGCATCACGCGCTGGATCGAGGATGAGGCCTTGATGGATACCGTCACCGCCCTTTCCGGTTCCGGCCCCGCCTATTTCTTTGCCTTCGTCGAAGCGATGGAAGATGCCGCCGTGGCGCAAGGCATGCCACGCGACACCGCCCGCATCCTGGCTACCCAGACCTGCCTGGGCGCCGGCCGCATGCTGGTGGAAAGCAACGAAGCACCGTCCACGCTGCGCCAGCGTGTCACCTCGCCCAACGGCACCACCCAGGCCGCGCTGGAAAGCTTCAGCGCCGACCAATTCCCGCGCATCGTCGCCCGCGCACTGGCCGCCGCCACCCGGCGCGGGCAAGAACTTGCCGCGGCACTGGATAAGGATTGATCGATGTCATACCTGCTCAGCGCCTTCACCCTCATCGTCCAGGTGGTATTCGGCGCCATCGCCACGCTGTTCCTGGTGCGCCTGCTGGCCGAAGCCAACCGGGCGGACTTCCACAATCCGCTCAGTCAATTCGTGTATCGCTATACCAATCCGGTCCTCTCGCCGATCCGCCGCGTACTGCCGAACTGGCGGCGCATCAACCTGGCCGCCGTGCTGATCCTGGTACTTGCCTTCGTGCTGGAACGGCTGGCGCTTTCGGTTCTGACAGGCTTTATGCCGGCGTGGCTGGGTCTGCTGGTGCTGTCTTTCGCCGACCTGCTCAACTTCGTGTTGCTGTTCTACATCGTGGTGATTTTCGGCTGGTCGCTGCTCAGCATGTTTGCGCCCGATCCGTACCATCCCCTGTACCGCCTTGCCGGCACCATCGTCGAACCGCTGTTGCGTCCATTGCGCGGCAAGCTGGTGGTGGGCAGCATCGATTTCTCGCCTACCGTGGTGGTAATCCTCCTGCTGCTGGCGCAACGGCTGATTGCAGCGCCTTTATTCGATTTCGGCGCGAGCCTGGCGCGGTAACGTCGTGCGGAAGCCCTGGCTGCTTTGTTTCGCGCTTGCCTTCGGCCTGGCGAACGCATCGCCGCCAGGACCGTCGCAGCTGGTCTTGCACGGCACGGTGACGACACAGAGCGGTGAACATCCCGCCTTGCTCACGTTGATGTGCAGCACCGGCACCGGTGGTGCGCTGTCGCTGCAACTGGCGGTAGTTCGCGATACCGCACCCGACTTCCCGTTCGATGCGTTCGAAGGGCCGAATGCGCCGGCATCGCAACTCCCTAGCGCGGTGCTGCGGATAGGCAAGCAAACGTTCGCGCCCGTTCGGGTGGCGGGCTGGATCAGCGGCGACGATCCGGGCATGTTCGTGTTTGGCATCGCCACCGCGCTGGGAAAACATAACGCCGTGACAGATATCGCTGCAGCGCTGGGCAAGCCGGGCGCAACGATCACCTGGGCACAAAACGCCAACAACGTGCAGACGCCGCCGCTGGCGGCACAATTTGTGCCGGATACGGCGCAGCACAGGGCGTTACGGCGGATTGCAGCGCCCTGCCTGCCTCACCGCTGACACGTAGCCCGGGATGACTATCCCGGCATCAGGAAGCAAGCCAACCCGGGATTACCATCCCAGCCTACATGTGCCTCGCCGCCCACTGCGCGAACACCGCGTGCATGGCATCCAAGCCATCGAACAACGCTGCCGGTCCCGGCTGCAGGATGATCGGCGATTTGATTTCGTGCATATCGCCGTTGCGCACGGCGGGAATCGCCTCCCAGCCCGGCCGCTGCGCCACGCGCTCGGGACGAAAGCGCTTGCCGCACCATGAGCCAAGGATGATGTCCGGCACACGCTGCACCACTTCGCCGCCATCCGCGAGAATGCGATGTTTTGCCAGCGACTCACGCGCAAGTTCGGGGAATACATCGTCGCCGCCGGCGATGCCGATCAATTCCGCCACCCAGCGAATGCCGGTGATGATCGGCTCGTCCCATTCTTCGAAATACACTTTCGGCCGCCTCGGCCATGTCGCGGCGGCAGCACGCACTTCGGCAAGGTGCACCTCGGCGCGCTGCGCGTAACGCTCGGCTTTTTCGTACGCACCGACCATCGCCCCCAGCCGGCGAATGTAGGCAAGGATGCCTGCCACGCTGCGGTGGTTGCTGATCCACACTTCGACGCCTGCGCGGATCAGGTCACGCGCGATGTCGGCTTGCAGATCGGAGAAGCCGATCACCAGGTCCGGTTGCAAGGCCAGGATTTCTTCCAGCTTCGCGCTGGTGAACGCGGACACCTTTGGCTTTTCCTTGCGCGCACGGGGCGGACGTACGGTGAAGCCGGAAATGCCAACGATGCGCTGCTCCTCGCCGAGCGCGTACAGCACTTCGGTGGGTTCTTCAGTAAGACAGACGATGCGGTGGGGGAAAGGATCGTTATCGGTCATGTGTATGCAGTCAATGCCCAAACACCGTCACCACCACTTTGCGCTGGTGCGGATCCACGCGATGCTCCCACAAGTAGACGCCCTGCCACGTGCCCAGCTGCGGCTTGCCGCCATGCACGGGAATCGTCAGGCTCACGCCGGTGAGGATGGCGCGCACGTGCGAAGGCATGTCATCGGGGCCTTCGGCGTCATGCTGGAAGATCGGGTCGCCGTCCGGCACGGCGCGGGTGAACCAGCGTTCCAGGTCGGAACGCACCGAAGGGTCGGCGTTTTCGCTGATCAACAGCGAGCAGCTGGTATGCGCCGTGAAGACGTTGACGATGCCGGTGTGCACGCCGCTGGCCGCGACCAGCTCCGCCAACTTGTCGGTGATCTCGCTGAAGCCGCGTCCGCGCGTATGCACCGTAAAGCCGTTTTGCGCGACATGTTCCGCGGGTGTGGCTCGGGTCATGGCGCGCTCCTGTTCATGGATATAGCAGCCGGTGGGTCCAGGTCTGGCCGTGGCGGTCCCAACGCACACGCTCGTGCAGGCGGAAATTGGCGCCGTACCAGAACTCCACCATGTCCGGCTCGACCAGATACCCACCCCAGTGCGCCGGGCGCGGCACATCGCGGTCGGCAAACTGCTGTTCGACATGCGCCACGCGCTGCTCGAACGTCTCCCGCGCCGCCAGGGTCTGCGATTGCAGCGAGGCCCACGCACCGATCTGGCTGCCGCGTGGCCGGCTCGTGAAGTAGGCGTCGGACTCTTCCGTCGTCAGCTTGCGTGCCAGGCCTTCCACCCGCACCTGCACGCCCTCGCGCAGTCGCTTCCAGTGAAAACACAGGGCGACCTGGGGATGCGCGTCGATCTGCACGCCCTTGTCACTCTCGTAATTGGTGAAAAAGCGGAACCCACGCTGGTCCGCCCCCTTCAGCAGTACGATGCGCGAGCTGACCCGCCCCGCAGCATCGACGCTGGACAGGTTCATGGCGGTGGGTTCCGGGTCGCCACTGGCCACGGCCTGGTCCATCAAGGTGTTGAAAGTGTCAAGGATCTCGGGATTGAGCATGGGTATTTGAATCGTAGCCAGCGCACGTCATGATTACGCGATGAAGGATGATGCTAGCACG
>NZ_DAIOEU010000105.1:0-6928 GCF_036746095.1 Dyella sp. | reverse complement strand
CGACGTGGCCGGCATGTTCACCGCCAATCCGCGCCAGGTGCCCGGTGCGCGCCTGTTGCAGAAACTGGATTACGAAGAAGCCCAGGAAATCGCTTCCACCGGCGCCAAGGTGCTGCATCCGCGCTGCCTGTCGCCGCTACGCGAACCACGCGTGCCGATGCTGATCAAGGACACCAACCGCCCCGAGCTGGAAGGCACCGTGATCGGTCCGGAAGTGCGCGAACACGCGCCCAGCGTCAAGGCGATCAGCGCACGCAAAGGGCTGACGCTGGTGTCGATGGAATCGGTGGGCATGTGGCAGCAGGTCGGCTTCCTGGCCGACGTGTTCGCGCAATTCAAGCAGCACGGCTTGTCGGTGGACTTGATCAGTTCGGCGGAAACCAACGTCACCGTATCGCTGGACCCCACCGAAAACCTGCTCGATTCCGATGCCGTGGCGGCACTCGCCAGCGATCTGGCGAAAGTGTGCCGCGTCAAAGTGATCGCGCCATGTGCGGCCATCACCATGGTCGGCCGCGGCATGCGCTCGATGCTGCACACCTTGTCCGGCGTGCTGGCGGAATTCGGCCAGTTGCGCGTGCACCTGATCTCGCAATCGTCCAACAACCTCAACCTTACCTTCGTGGTGGACGAGAGCGTGGTCGACGAGCTGGTGCCGCGCCTACACGAGATGCTGATCGCCGCCGGTGCCTTGCGCACCGATGACAACGCCTTGTTCGGGCCAAGCTGGCAGACCTTGTATGGCAGCGGCGAAACCGTGACGCCGGCAGATGCCTGGTGGCGCAGCGAATGCCGCGATCAACTGCTGGCGCTGGGCGCCGAAGCCACGCCGCGCTACGTGTATCACCTGCCGACTGTGCGCAAACAGGCGCGCGAATTGAAAACCCTCACGGCCGTGGATCGCCTGCATTACGCGGTGAAGGCCAATACGCATCCAGCCATCCTGCGTGCGATTGCCGAAGAAGGTTTTGGTTTCGAATGCGTGTCACCCGGTGAACTGAAGGCCGTCATGGCTGCCGTGCCTGAATCTGCGCCGTTGCTGTTCACGCCCAACTTCGCGCCGCGCGAGGATTACGCGTGGACCTTCAGCACACGTGCCACCGTATCGCTGGATTCGCTTTATCCGCTTGAGCACTGGGGCGATGTTTTCCGCGGCCGCGAAATCGTGCTGCGCATCGATCTTGGCCGGGGCCTGGGTCATCACGAGAAAGTGCGCACCGGTGGCAGCGGCAGCAAGTTCGGCCTGCCGGTGGACCAGCTCGACGCCTTCCTGCGCCTGGCCGATACCCATCGCGTGACGGTGCGCGGCCTGCATGCGCACCTGGGCTCCGGCATCCTCGACGTCAAGCACTGGAGCGAGGTGTACAGCCAGCTGGCCAGCATCGCCGAGCGCATCGGCAGCGTGGGCTTTCTTGATATCGGCGGCGGCCTTGGCGTGCCGTCGCATCCGGGCGAGGCGCGGCTGGACATCGCCGCACTGGAAGAGACGCTGCGCAAGGTCAAGGCAGCCTATCCGCACTATCAATTGTGGATGGAGCCGGGCCGCTACCTGGTCGCCGATGCGGGCGTGCTGATCACCCGCGTCACCCAGCAGAAAGGCAAGGGCTCCTGGCGCTACCTCGGCGTGGACACCGGCATGAACAGCCTGATCCGCCCGGCGCTGTATGACGCCTGGCACGAGATCGTCAACCTCACCCGCCTGGGCGAGCCGACCACCGCGCTCTACCAAGTCGTCGGCCCGATCTGCGAAAGCGGCGACGTGATCGGCTCCGACCGCCACCTACCGGAAGCGCAGGAGGGCGACGTGGTGCTGATTGCCCAGGCAGGTGCCTACGGCAAAGTCATGTCCTCGCCTTACAATCTGCGGAATGAGGCGGAAGAGATCATCATCGAGTAGCGGCTGGAAGCCGCCGCTCCCTTTCCTTTGAGGGAGGTGAAATGATCTGCCTCAAGGCCGTCATTCCCGCGAAAGCGGGAATCCACGTTGCTCTGATACAAAAGCGAAAGATGGATCCCCGCTTTCGCGGGGATGACGGCCATACGGAGCGATACGCATCGTGAAAGACCCGAAACAGAGCCGGAGTTTTCTGAGTGACCCAACCGATCCAACCCCGCCTGACCCAGGTCTTCCGCTTCGTCCGCTGCAGCTATGCCGACGGCGTGGCCGAGCTGGCCTATGCCTTCGACCACGGCGAGGAACTGATCGAACGCGTGCGCTTCCCCGCGCCGCCGGCATTGACACCCGAGCGCAAGCACGCCTTCAACGCCGCACTAAAGTTGCTGCACCTGATCGCCGGCATCAGCTATTACAAAGCCGGTGTGCCGCCGAAAATCGACGTGGCCGATGGCCCGCTCGACGATGCCACCGCCCATCTGCTTGATGACCTGTACCTGCACGGCCTGGCTGAATTTGCCTATCGCAACGGGCTCGACCTGCGCGGACGCATTGCTTTCCCGCGCTCCGGCGAGCCGGGCAAAGTGCAAGCGGCCGCGCTGCATCTGCCCAAGCGCACGCTCGTACCTATCGGTGGCGGCAAGGATTCGCTGGTCGCCGTGGAAGCGATCAAGCAGACCGGCGGCGAAGCCACTGCGGTATGGGTAGGCAATTCCCCGCTGATTGCAGCATGCGCCGAACGCACGGGTCTGCCGACGCTCAACATACAGCGCGAGCTCGCACCGGCATTGTTCGAGCTCAATCGCCTGGGTGCCTGGAACGGCCACATCCCGGTGACGGCGGTGAATTCGGCCATCCTCGCCGTTGCCGCCGTGCTCTACGGCTTCGACAGCATCGCCTTCGCCAACGAGCGCTCCGCCTCGGTGGCCACACTGGAATACGACGGCCAGCAGGTCAATCACCAATGGAGCAAGGGTTACGCCTTCGAGAATCTGCTCAGCGACTGGCTGCATACCCACGTTGCCGCCGATCTCGATTACTGCTCGTTGTTGCGCCCGTACTCCGAACTCGCCATCACGCGTGCGTTTGCCAGGCACACGGCGTATTTCGACGTCTTCTCCAGTTGCAACCGCAACTTCAAGATTCTCGGCCCCAAGCCAGCCGACCGCTGGTGCGGCCAATGCCCGAAATGCCATTTCGTGTTCCTGGCGCTGGCCCCATTCCTGCCGAAGCCGCGCCTGCTTGCCATCTTCGGACGCAATCTGCTCGACGACGAATCGCAGGCAGCAGGTTTCGATGCATTGCTTGAGTACCACGACCACAAACCGTTCGAATGCGTGGGCGAGGGTGCCGAAGCGCGTGCAGCGATGTATGCGTTGAGCCAACGGCCGGAATGGCAGGAAGATGCACTCATCGCGCGCTTCCGCAGCGAAATCCTGCCACAGCTCGATGTAACGCAGCTGGCGCTGGAGCCCTGGTTGCAACCAGGGGGTGAGCATCGCGTGCCGTTGCGCTTGCAAGCAGCGCTTGCGAGCATCGAACAGCCAGTTCCCTCTCCCCTCCGGGGAGAGGGCTAGGGTGAGGGGCCGCTCTTGCGAAGCTCCTGACATGCGCATCGCTGGCCTTGCGGCAAAGCGCGTAGCAATCTGGGGTTTCGGCCGCGAAGGCCGCGCCGCGATCCAAGCCCTGCGCAAACGCCTGCCCGAATTGCCGCTGGCCCTCTATTGCAGCGAGTCGGAAGCCGAGGAGGCACAAGCGTTCGACGCGGCACTACGCATTTATCCCCATGAGCCGGATGCGGTGGCGCTCAGCGCCTACGACATTGTCATCAAATCGCCAGGCATTTCAGCCTACAAACCCGCCATCATCACCGCGCAAGCGCAGGGCACGCGTTTCACGTCAGGCACCGCGCTGTGGTTTGCGGAGAACCCGCAGGCGCGCGTCGTGGCGGTCACGGGCACCAAGGGCAAGAGCACCACTACCGCATTGATCGCGCATCTTGCGCGCGCACAAGGCGTGCGCACGGCGTTGGCCGGCAATATCGGCTTGCCTTTGCTGGAACTGCTGGATCAGCAGGCCGACCTATGGGCCATTGAACTATCCAGCTTCCAGACCGGCGAAGCAGGGGCGCTGGAGTTGGGCGTCATCACCAGCCTGTACGAGGAGCACCTCGACTGGCACGGCTCGCGCGAACGCTACGTCGCCGACAAGTTGAAATTGGTCGATCAGGCCAATCGGCTGTTGGTGAATGCACAGCAGCCAGTGTTGTTGGAGAAGACGGCGCATCACCCGCATCGCTCGCTGTTCGGCCAAACGGAAGGTTGGCATGTGGCGGAAGATGCTATTTATCGCGGCGAGCAGCGCGTATTCCCGCTGCAGCGCATGTCGGTTCCCGGCCTGCACAACGCACTGAATGCTTGCGCAGCACTCGCGGCGCTGGAAGCGATGGGGATCGACGCGATTGCCGCTGCGCAAGGACTAGCTTCTTTCCGCCCATTGCCGCATCGCTTGCAGCCATTGGGCGAACGCGATGGCCTGCACTGGATCAACGATTCCATCAGCACCACGCCGTTGGCAACGCTCGCCGCTTTGGAAAGCCTGCGCGATCGCGAAGTAACGGTTATCGTCGGCGGACACGATCGCGGCCTGGACTGGGCCCCCTTCGTCGAAGGCGTTAAATCGCGCAAGGCGCTGCGCATCGTGGCACAGGGCGCCAACGGCCCGCGCATTGCCGCTGCCTTGCGCGCCGCGAGGTTGGAAATACCATTGGGCGACGTCGATCACCTGGCGGACGCTATCGACATGGCCCGCACCATTACTCCCGAAGGCGGCACCGTACTGCTGTCCCCGGGTGCGCCAAGTTTCGATCAATTTCATGATTACGCTGAGCGTGGACGATGCTTTGTTGCGTTGGCTGGTTTTGATGAGCAGGTCATTGTGGGTATTGAAGGGTTAGGCATTGCCTGAGCACTGCATTTAACAGCGGTGTGTATCGCGCCTCCGATCAATCCGCCGCAATGGCGTAAAGAACAACCTCCGCACGCTGGACGAAGCCCACCGCGCGCAAGTCGTCCCCGGGTGCTGGGTGATCCACCCATCTGCTGCACGAACTGCCCACTTTGCGCGAACCACTGCTGCGCCAACTCAATGCTGACTGCCCGAGTACGCGCAAGTCTCGGTGAAACAGCTTCATCGACCGCCTGGCGACCGGCGACACCGCGCACCTGCTGCGCGAGCTGCCATTGGCTGCCGGCACGACGCAAACGCCGCTCAAGGCGATGGCCTGGGGCGAGCATCAGCCAGTGGCGCGCCCGGATGCGATGAGCTTGCAGAAGCCCACATTGCACTGACGCAGCGGCGTCATCGGGTTGCCGAACTCGCGTGAGCCTCTGCCGACAGACGGGCGAGGCCGGCAACTTTATGCTGATGGCATAGCTGTCAAGTCATCGGCCCCTTCAAGGAGCAAGGCATGCGCTTTCTCAGGTGCTTTCGAATGCATCTGCAACCTCGCTATTTTTGTTTCGCCGTTGCCGTATTTTGGCTCGTGCTGGCTGGCTGCAGTGAACCTACGTCCGCGCAGCTGTCGCATTACGGTGTGGAAAATTTCTTTGTCGATCCCAAGGCGCAGGCATTGGCGGTAGCCGCGGAGTACGGCGATGCGCAGGCAGTGCATCGTTTGATGAAAGACGAAGGGGTGAATCCGGATGCCGTCTTCAGCAAGGAAGGCATGCCGCTGTTGGCGTGGCCGATCTTTACGCACAACCCCAAGGGGTTGAAGGCGATGCTGGAGAACGGAGCTGATCCGAATATTAAACAGGCTTATCGGACGCCGGATAGAGGCATGCGCTACCACGGTAACGCCATGGTGTGGGCGGCGAAACAGGAAGACTCCATCTACCTCAAATTGTTGTTGGACCAGGGCGGTGATCCCGATACGCGTAATGCGAATAACGAGACATTGTTGTTCCAGGCATTTATCTGGCACAACCAATGGCAGAACGTGCAATTGCTGGTAGAGCGTGGGGCGGACGTGAACGCCCTTGCTGGCACGGGGGCCGGCATCCTTCAGGTTTACGCAGAATGGGCGGCCTTCGACAAAGTCTATTGGCTCCTAGAGCATGGCGCCGACCCCAGTATCGACTACATGATTAATCAACCAACGCCACGCCGCTCCCGCACCATCGAAGCCATCTTCTGGTCCCCGGTAAAACCGAAGGGTCTGGCGTGGCAGGCAAGATGCCAGCAATGGTTGCTGCAACACGGATACAAGCGCCCGGCCATGCCAGACGTCTATCGCGACATGCGCAAGGACTTTGGCCTGCCCAGCGAAGAAAAAGATATTCCCTTGCCGTAATCCCATCCATCACGGAGCGATGTCATGCCTGAATTTCAAAACGAACAAGCCTTGCTGCAACAACTGCGCAACAATGGCGATCCTGCTTCTGCGCGAAGAGCGGATGAGTTGCAACGGCTCTATCACGCTCGTCAGATGGCGCTGCTGAGCGCGGATATTTATCCCGCTGCGAAAGGTGAAGGCGCACCACCGTCGGGCTGGATGCGTGTCAGCGAGCATCCAGATTTGGTGCGGCGATTCGCGTCGCAACTCCAACTGAGTGATGAGCAGTTTCTGGATCTTCTAAAGCCGCAGGAATCTGGCTTCCGCGCCGAAATCTACCTGCCCGATCCTGCAGTACTGGGTCCAGGCTATAACCCCACGACGGTGTTCAAAGGCTCTACCGGTGAGGTGTTGACCTCCAACGGTTTGCGCGATACCTCTAAGGAGGACTTCCTCGCCAACAACTTCCCGCAATCGATCGGTATGGAAACCGACTATTACAATCGCGCCATGCGCCTTGCCTGGCAATTGCGGACCAACGGCTTGCACGTCGAAAACACCGGTCACAGCCTCGGCGGTGGCTTGGCTTCTGCTGCTTCCGCCATCAGCGGCGCCCCGGCCACCACTTTCAACGCCGCGGGCCTGCACCCGCTCACAGCCAAACGCTTCGCCGAACAAAACGGCTTGCCTACGTACGA
>NZ_DAIOEU010000104.1:0-7024 GCF_036746095.1 Dyella sp. | reverse complement strand
ACACCGTGGTGGTGATCGAGCACAACCTCGACGTGATCAAGACCGCCGACTGGATTGTCGATCTCGGCCCGGAAGGCGGCGCGGGCGGTGGCCGCATCCTTGTTACCGGCACGCCTGAAGTCGTCGCAGCCTCGCCGGCGTCGCACACCGGCCGTTTCCTTGCTACGCATCTCAAGCCGGCGAAAGCACCGCGCGCGAAAGTCGAACACGACAACGGCAAGGCCAAACCCAAGCGTAAAGTGGCTTCATGACGACGGCACTCGATTCCGCGTCCGCCCCGGCACCGCTGTACACCGCTGCGATCAGCGTGCGCTGGCGCGATCTTGACGCGTTCAACCACGTCAACAACTCGACCTACCTCACTTACCTGGAAGAAGCACGCGTGCAATGGCTGCAGCATCTTCCGGGGCCGTGGTCCAGCGAGCACGCCATGCCGGTGATGGCCGCCAGCACGCTCAATTATCGCCTGCCGATCGAGTGGCCAGGCGAAGTGCATATCGAGCTGTATTGCGCGCGGCTGGGCAACAGTTCCATGACCGTTGCGCATCGCATGCTCGATGCGGCCGATCACAACAAGTTGTATTGCGACGGCAACGTGGTGATGGTGTGGATGGATCCGGCCACCGGCAAATCAGTATCGTTGCCGCAAGCGATTCGGGACGCTGCATCCGTATAACGCAGGCGTCGGCTGTACGTTAATGCAAGCCACCCTCTCGGCCGTCACTCCCGCGAAAGCGGCAATAACGGCCGAGAGGGTGCGCGCATTTCACGATAAGTCCACGCGATCATCTCTTGCTATCGTCCTTCATTTCATTCAAATCAAAATGATCCGCCTGCCACTGAAACAGCAGGCAATCCTCCCCCGCCTTGCAGCCACTGTAATGCTTCAAATTCCCCGGCAGCATGTAGTACGAACCCGCGGGATATTCCGTACGCTTACCGTTGACCACCGCATAGAACGTGCCCTTCAACACTACCGTCGGCAGATCCTTGCCATGGGTATGAAACGGGTTGTCGCGGCCGGCAGGGAAAATCACGAACGCCTCGTAATAACCGTTGCCCAGCAGATCACCTTGCACGTTGGCGTACTTGATGCCGCTTGAGTCAGGCACTTCTTTCCATTGCAAGGAAGGGACCGGATACGAAACCACATCCGGACCATTAGGTTTGGCGGCTCGCACTGATGCCGCAGCGAGCACGCCAACATTGAGAACCGCTACACCGGCGAACAAAGTCCGAGCGATTGCCTTTTTCATGATGAACACCTTCACGTGTGAAAGAAGATGCGCACCATGGTAGGAACGGCGAAGTGCGAGATATACGCTAAGCTGCAAACATGATTTGTGTGAAAGACGCACAAACTGCTGCAACGCGAACAGGGATAAGGAGATTCAGATGGATCAGTTTCTTGCCATGCGCGCCTTTCGCTACATCGTCGAAGCAGGTGGATTCTCCGCCGCCGCCGAACGCCTGGACACCACGCATTCGAGCGTATCGCGCCAGCTCAAACAGCTGGAGGCAGAACTGCGCGTGCAACTGATCAACCGGACCACGCGGCGCATTACGCTGACTTCCGCCGGTGAAACCTATTACGCTACCTGTGTGGACGTGCTGGATCGCGTGCAGGCCGCCCATGAAGCCGTCACCAAGGAGCGGCAGCGCGTCGCCGGTGTGTTGCGGGTAAGCATGCCCATGGCTCTGGGCACATTGGAACTCGCGCACTGGCTGCCATCACTGCTCAAACGCTACCCGGAACTGAAACTCGATATTTCCTGCAGCGACCAGTTTTCCGATCTGGTGGCCGAAGGTTTCGACGTCGCCTTACGCATCAGCCACGCCTTGCCCGATTCCAGCTTGATGGCGAGAAAACTGGTGACCTCTCCTATCGTGCTGGTCGCTGCGCCGGCCTATGTCGCCCGCCACGGCGTGCCATCTTCACCGGAGCAGCTCACCCGGCACGAACTGTTGGCCTTTTCCGCAAGCTCAACATCAACGTGGAATCTGGCGACACCAGGCGGCCACAACATCCACATACAGTTGAGTGGTCGGCTGCGCATGGATGCCATCACTGCATTGCATGCTGCCGCCATCGCAGGCGCCGGCATTGCCGCGTTCACGCATCACACCGTCAAGGATGAGCTGGCACGAGGACAACTGGTGCAAGTGCTGCCGGATTACACACTCGGATCGCGCCACTACTACGCAGTTTACCCACGCACCCGGCACGTTACGTCCCGCGTGCGTGCGTTTGTCGATTACATGCTTGAATATTATGCCCGGCTGTAAGGCGATGAATGGGCTGAAGTATCCCCACGTCTTTTGCTGGCCCGCGTAAATCCTGAGTCATGCCGATTCCGTGTCGCAGCGAATCGTCATTTTGGCGAAGGCAGGAATGACGGATGGGAGTTTCCTGCTATCGAAAAATCCTCAAGTGCGGAGCCTTGCCCCACTAGCGCAGCATCAAACATCCCGGCCCAAAATGAATGCCATATGCGCCAGTCCAATCTGCAAACAGTTTGTTTCATACTCACAACCCCCTTCCCAACCACGGAGTCACGCACATGGAAATCCAGCCTTACCTGTTCTTCGATGGCCGCTGCGAAGAAGCCATCGCGTTCTATCGCGAAGCGCTCGGTGCGCAGGAACTCATGAAGATGCGCTTCAAGGACGCACCCGCCAGCAACGACTATCAGACCTCGCCCGAACTCGCCGACAAGATCATGCACGCCGCGTTGGCGATCGGCAGTACGCATCTGTTGATGTCGGATGGCCAGGCCGGCGAAAAAGAAACCGTGCATTCCGGCTTCAGCCTCTCAGTCACGGTAAACGACGTTGCCTCGGGTGAAAAACACTTTAAGGCAACACTGAACAAGTATCGCCGTCGTCACCAGCCCTGTCTGTTCGCAGGCCACAGGGGCGTCGGCGAAGGCAGACTGGCCGTCTGTCGAGACGGCGGACCGAAGGCCTGCGGACAGACAGGGCTGGCCCCAACATGCTGAATTCAAAGGGATGGGGTGATGTCTGGAAGGCCCGCAGGCTGCGCCGCGTGGCTTGGCAAGACAGCCAGTCTTCCCTGCGCCACGCAGCACACCCTGCGGGCCTTCCAGGCATCATGACGACGGCGATACTTATTCAGTGTTGCCTTAACGCCCTGGCGCAAGGCGGCCACATCACGATGCCGTTCCAGAAAACCTTCTGGACCGACGGCTTCGGCATGCTGGTAGACAAATTCGGCGTGCCGTGGATGGTAAACGTGCAGCATCAGACGGCGTAACACCGCAACGCTGACGATCGTCTTCCCGGCGAAAGCGCACTGCTGTCCAGGGAAATGCGATGCACCGGAAAGCCGTGCAGCCATGCTGTCGCGATGGTGCAATTTTTTTTCGCAGTTCAACCGCTCCCGATCCCGCCATCCCGGCGAAAGCGGGGCTGGCGCATTTCATAAACATCACCCAGCTCGGCAAGGGTGATCGGTCTCCACCCTCCACAACTGAACAAACCCCGCCATACCGTTCAGTAAGCGCAGCGCATAACGTCGCACACAGCAAATTAGGACTAGACCTATCTCTTGTCCGACCCGGATCAGTCCCGTCCGACTGACCCATCTCTCCGCGATTTCTAGCATGTCCTCGTCACCCAACGACTTGATGAGGAACAAGCCATGCGCGTTGCAAACCGTATCCACCCCAGCCCGAAGAACGGGTTGTTCGTACGCAGCTTGATCGCAGCGGCCCTGGCGGAAGCTTTCTTGATGGGTTCGGCGATGGCCGTCGACACCGATGCGCAGACCATGCCGATGGCGGACAGCTACGTAACAACGACTGATGACACCGACAACGACGGTGCGCACAACACGTCACCCGATCTCGCTAACCCGTTGCTCGCGATGGGCACGGCCCAGCGTGGCTCCGTGGGCGTCATGGATGCATCCGATCCGCTGATTGCTGTCGATGGCATGACCGGCATGAATTACGCATCCCTCAACAATGCGGCTTCGACGACGGCCGCGCTGGCCATGGGTGTCAACTCGAATGCCAGCGGCGGCAATACGGTTGCCCTGGGCGTGCAGGCCACGGCTGCATCGGACAACGCCGTCGCACTCGGCAGCCAGGTCCAGACCGGCGCGGACCAACCCTATGCCGTCGCGGTTGGCTCAAAAGCCTCCACCCGGGGTACACAAGCCATCGCCTTGGGAGCGAACGTCAGGGCAAATGCAGATAGAGCGGTTGCGGTCGGCAACAACAATACCCAAGCGCTGAGCCAGAGCGCGATCGCCATGGGCGATGGCGCCAGAGTGAACACCCGCAGCGATAGCGCGATCGCCATAGGCACCGGCGCAAGCATTGGCGTGGGCGCTGCCAATGCGATGGCGTTGGGCGCCGGCACGGTGGCGAGCGCATACGGCAGCATCGCTTTGGGTGCCGGCTCCATCGCCGACCGGCTCAATGCGTTATCCATCGGTGCCGTGGGTGCAGAACGCCAGATCGTCAACGTAGCGGCCGGCGCACAGCTCACGGACGCGGTGAACGTCGGCCAGCTCAAGGGCGTCACGGATGCGTTGGGTGCCGGTGCCGGCATCGCGCCGGACGGCAGCATCGTGCAGCCTGAATTCACGGTCTTCGGCAATAAATATTTCACCGTCGAGCAGGCCATCCAGGCCGCGGCTTCCTCGGGCGCCACCGATTCGCTGGCCGTGAGATACGACTTGAACGATGACGGCTCCGCCAACTATGGCTCCGTGACCTTGGGTGGCCCCGCGTCGGCGCCGGTCATCTTTACCAACGTGGCAGACGGCAAGAACCCGTATGACGCCGTCAACTACGGCCAGCTCAGTGCACTGCAAGACCAGGTCGACAACTTGAACCAGTCCGTCACCAGTATCGGCGACCGCGTCAGCCACATCGAGAACAATGGCGGTGGCGGTGGCGGCGACGGTGGCAACGGCGGCTCGTGGAACTACGACGCCCAAGGCAACAAGATCACCAACGTCGGCGATGGCGCGGTGAACGCGGAAAGCAAGGATGCCGTCAACGGCTCGCAGTTGGCAGCAACGGCACAAAGCACGGCCGATGCACTCGGCGGCGGCGCCACCCTCAATGCGGATGGCACGATCAGCACGCCGACCTACACCATTGGTGGCCAGCAAGTGCGCGGCGTCGAAGGTGCCGTGAATCAGCTTGACCGTCGCATCGACGGGTTGCAAAGCCAGGTCGATGGCCTGCAGGGCCAGATCAGCAACACGGCGCGCGCGGCGTACTCCGGCATTGCAGGTGTCACGGCGCTGACGATGATTCCCGGCGTCGACGTCGGCAAGACCTTCTCGGTCGGCGCGGGCGTGGGTAGCTACAAGGGCTACACCTCTGCCGCGCTGGGCGGTGAAGCTCGCATCAACGACAACTGGAAAGTTCGCGCGGGCGTCGGCCTGTCCAACGACGGCAACACGGTGGGTGTCGGCGCGTCGTTCCAGTGGTGATGGTGCAAACCCGCTCCCTCCCCTGCTTACAGGGGAGGGAGCCCATCAAGCAAGTGAAATGTTCCTCCTCGATGTTGCACTCCTTAAAGCCTGGCCTCCGCCAGGCTTCTTTTTTTGCGCGCATCAATGTCTATCCGCGCGAGGCAAGCTGGCTACGCAACAGCTGTATCTCAGCCATCATCGCTGCCATCGCCTCCTTGAGTTGCGCAACGTTCACCGCATCAGTCGGTTCCTTGCCGGCCGCAACATGGATGATCTGCCGCGTGCCAACAGTACCGCCGCCGATGGAAATCGCGTTGCCACGATCCGCCACGGCGCCATGGCCCAGCGCGACACCGCCGATCGCTCCTGCTTCCACGCTCGCCTCGGCTCCCAACGCCAGCGCATCGACCGCATCCGTGGCCACCACCGCCGCACGGCCGATCGCAATGCTGCGGTCGGCGCGCACCTTCGCACCCTCGCCCATCGCGATGGAACTCTTGCCGACCGCCCAGGTATCGCGGCTGCCCACGGCCAGCGCGTGCTCGGCGTTGGCCTGCACGCGCGTGCCAAGCGCTACCGCATGCGGGGCATTGGTCTGGACGTCTGCGCCTATGGCCACGGCACTATCGTTATCCGCACCCGTCCGTGCCCTTCGCCCCAGGGCTACCGAACGATCCGCGCCGGCCACGTTGTCCAAACCCACGGCAATCGCATCGCTTCCGTTGGCAAACGAAAACACACCGAGCGCCACCGCCGTGAATTTCTCCGGATCGCCGCCGTTCAATGAGGCCACATTCTTGCCGCTGCGCCCTTCGATCGCGCCCTGCGGATCATCCTCCACGTTTTTCGCGCTGTTCGCCGCGACGCTGTTTGCGGCGAGCGCATCCAGCGCCTTGCGCACGGCAAACAACTGGCCGCCAGTGACAGCATCCGTACTGAAAGCGGTGACTTGGCCCTCCGCCACATTGACGATCTTGCGTTCACCGCCCGCGAAGCCCACGGAAAACACGTCGTCTGCATCAGCTACGGAGTTGTAGCCCACCGCCACCGAGTGCTCACCCGAGGCAGACGCGCCCGTACCGATGGCCACCGCCGTATACGCCGTGGCCGTGGCGTTCGAACCAATGGAAACCGCATTGGTGCCGTTCGCGTTGGCCTGGGTGCCGGTCGCATTGACCTTGATGTATTTCAAATTGATCGCGCCGCTGCTCAAGTCGCTGCGAAGATCGGTCAACCCCTTCGCCAACTGCGCCACATTGACACCATCCGTACCATCCACGCCGGTGGCCATGTTGTGCAGCGCTACCGGCGTGCCCGTCGTGCCGAGCTCGATATCCGTGTGGGTCGCATCGACGTAGGTCACGGCCAGCGAATTGCCATCCGCATCGACGATCCCACTCTCGTCCACCGCTTGCGCCAGATCGGCGATCGCCTGGTTCGTCGCAAACAACTGCGCGCCGTTCACCGCCTCCGTGCTCGTGTCCGACAATGCATCGCCTGGCGCCACGTTCGATACCGTCACCGGCGTGCCCGTCGTGCCGAGCTCGATATCCGTGTGGGTCGCATCGA
>NZ_DAIOEU010000103.1:0-7053 GCF_036746095.1 Dyella sp. | reverse complement strand
GCCGTTCTGCGGCTACCACTACGGCGACTACTTCAAGCACTGGCTGTCGTTCGACAAGCCCGGCGCCAAGCTGCCGAAGATCTTCCACGTCAACTGGTTCCGCAAAGGCCGCGACGGCAAGTTCCTGTGGCCCGGCTTCGGCGAAAACCTGCGCGTGCTGGAGTGGATGATCGCCCGCGTGGAAGGCAAGGCGCGCGGCGTGGCCACGCCTATCGGCACGTTGCCCGCCACCGGCGAACTCAAGCTGGACGGACTGGATCTGCCGCGCGAAGCCCTGGCCGAACTGATCGATATCGACCATGTCGGCTGGCAGGCCGAACTGCATGCCATCGGCGAGTACCTGGACAGCTTCGGCGATCGCCTGCCTGCCCGGCTGCGGCAGGAGCAGCAGCGCGTCCATCAGGCCCTGCAGACGCCGCGCAAAGCGGCGAATGCCTGATCTTCGCTCCCTCTCCCTTTCGGGGAGAGGGACGTTCACGCGTATAAACCTTCCCGTCCTTACCCGCATCCAAGCTGGCAAGATGATTGCCGCTTGTATCGCCACCGGAAGCGCCATGCCCCCTGCGCTCGCTGCGGGAAACGACAACGATAAGGACGACGTGCGCGCGGCTGCCGCAGGCGACCGCCAGGCGTTCCAGCGGCTGTATCGCAGGCATGCGGGCCGCATCCATGGCGCCATGCTGCGGTTGTCCGGCTACGATCACGCGCGGGCGGAGGATCTTACGCAGGATGCATTCGTGCGGGCGTGGCAGAAGCTGGACAGCTTTCGCGAACAAAGTTCGTTCGGTACGTGGCTTTACCGGCTGGCCGTGAATGTGGCACTGATGGACATCCGCGCGCGTGGCGCCGACCCGGTCGGCTATGTTGGCGAGGACAACGTTCCCGAACATGGCGACATGCCATTCTGCGCCGCCGAGCGCGAGGAGCTGGAACGCGCGATCGGCAAGCTGCCGCCACGAGCGCGCGCGGTGCTGGTATTGCACGACGTGGAAGGCTGGCGCCATGAGGAAATCGCCAGCGAACTGGAGATGGCAGTAGGTTCGTCCAAAGCGCAACTGCATCGTGCACGGGGTTTGTTGCGCAAGGTACTGGGAGAAACGCGATGAATGAATTCGAATGGCTGCGCCAGATGCGCGAACTGAACCAGCCGGTCGCGCCGCGGAGCGATCTGTGGCCGCATATCGAAGCCGCGCTGGACGACGACGCATCGCCCGCTGCTACGCCAGCAACACCACCACGTGCGCGACACATGCGTGTATGGGCGATGGCCGCCAGCTTCGCCGCAGTCGCACTGCTCGCCTGCGGTGTCATGTGGCGCATGCATGCGATATCGCAGAGCGCGCCGCAGGTCGCCGACACCGCCATGCACGCGCATGACACCCGCTGGAAGCCGAACGATCCACGTTTGGCCGGCGCCGCGCTCGAATTGGATGCCGCGCGCATGGAATTGCAACAGGCCATGCAGCAAGCTCCCGATTCACCCGCCCTGCAACGCCTGTTGCAGCAAACCCACGCGCAGCAGAATTATCTGCGCGAACTCGAGAAACAAGCCGGCTGAGACCATCAGGACATAACAACTATGAAAGCCACCCGATATCTGCCGCTACTGCTCTGCCTGCTGCCAGGAGGGCAGGCGCTTGCCGACACCCCACTGGACATCAGCCATCCGGCCGCGCCCACCGCGCACATCACTATCAGCAATGTAAAAGGCGACGTCACCGTCACCGCCTGGAACCGCAACGAAGTGCACGTAGCCGGCCAACTCGGCGACGGCGCTGATCCGCTGACGATCGAAGGCAGCGACAACAACCTCACCATCAACGTGCAGGCCAAAGGACATGGCGGCTGGTTCAACTGGAACGGCGAGAACGCAATGGGTCCTACCCATCTGGACGTGACCGTGCCGCGCGGCGCATCGCTGAAGGTGCGCGTGGTGAGCGCCGAAGCCAGCATCGATGGCATCGACGGCGGCGACGTCGACGTGAACTCCATCAGTGGCCGCGTACGCGTCAATGCGCAAACGCCGATGCTCAATGCCGTCAGCGTAAGCGGCAACATCGCTTTCTCCGGCAATGCCAAGCAAGCGAAACTGCAAACCGTGAGTGGGGACATTCTTGCGCCCTCGCTTGGCAACTCGGTCGAGCTGCAAACGGTTTCCGGCCGCATTCAAGCCGGCGGTGGTCCCTGGCAGTCGCTCAGTCTCAGCACGGTCTCGGGCGACGTGCAGCTCACTGGCGTGGTGGCCCGGGGCGGCAACATGAATGTCGATAGCATGAGTGGCGATGTGCAGCTGCTGTTCCCCGTCCCGCTCAACAGCAACGTGCACGCCAGCACTTTCAGCGGCAGCGTGCACACCGACTTCGGGTCGCCCACGCATCCCGAGCACGGTCCTGGCAGTACGCTCGATACAATGGCCGGTGATGGCTCCGCCAACATCCACATCGAAACCTTCAGCGGCGACATACGGCTCAAGAAAGGCGAGCGCTAGCGAAAGGCAGTCAGCCGCGCTCGCTCAAAAAAATGCCCCGGCGAACGGGGCATTTTCATTTAGGGAGAAGCGTTCACAGATCCTGGTGATATTGCACGTACGGTGTACGTGACTGGTCCGGTTCTGGCGGACCGGCCGGCGTGTTCGCCGCGTTGCCTGACGACCACAGGTTCTGCGCGCCGAAGCTCAACGAGCCCTGCCACGGCAAATGCCACGTCACGCCGAGATCGATGCTGTTCCAGTGGCGATCGGTATTGAGCATGCCCGGCACCGTCGTACCTGGCTCGGGCTGCATGGTGCGGCCGACGATACTGGTGCTGACCGAACCGTGCTCGATACCGAAGCTCAGCGCCTTCTGGTCGAGCGTGGTCAAGCCCAATTGATTGCCCGGCAGCAGGCGGATGCGTCCCATGCTTGCACCGAGCAGCACACCGCTGTTGCCGTTCAAGGCAAACCGCCCGCGCGCGTTTACTTGCGTGGCACTGTCAAAATCCGGCAGCCCATTCACGCCAGGCACGGCACCCGGCAGCACGCGCGGCAGCGGCGTGGCGTTGGGAACCTGGTCCTGCGCCACGCTGACTCCCAGACTGTAACGACCGGCGTTATAGGTGGCGCCCACTTCACTGCTGATGATGCGCGGCTGGGTGGCCCACGAACGCTGGGTGACACCTGCTTGCGCAGAAACGTTCGGCGTGACGCCGTATTGCACGGTGCTGCTATCGACGGCGCCGCCGGCAAGCGGATTGAGCGACAGTAAGCCGCTGCTGTTGTTCTGCACGTCTGCCGTGGTGCCGCTTTCCGATTGCACCAGCAGCGAACCCTGCATCGGCTGCTGTTGGCCGGTTTTCAGCAAGGTCTGAGGTTGCTGCGCCAGCAAAGGCTTGCCCAGCGGATCGCCTGGCAGCGTCTGTCCTGCCGCGATGAGCGGCATGCAGAGCAGCGGCAAGGTGAGCAGCAATCGGCGCATGAAAATTCGAAACCGTCCAACAACCCCGTCCGACTCACCATCGAGCTCGGACGCCCTGGGTTAAGTATACCTTACTTTACTTTTTACTAACACCTGAAAGAGGAAGGTTTTCTGTGCCAGGGCCTACAAAAAACGGGCTCGCGTACAAGTATTTGCTGGCACGGCGGATGCATGGGGAAGGCAGTCCCGCCGTACAGGTTTGTGAAAACCATGAGCACCGCCACATGACGGTATCTTCACTATATAGTCGCCCGACGTACCGCGATGGACCCGCTCATAGGCTATGAGTTCAGTGCCAGACAGTCGCCATTTTGCGTCAGCCTCCGGCGAGGTCCTGCCGACGCTGCTGCGCGAAACGCTGGAACGGTTGTTCCGCGCGACCGACGCCGCCAGCGTCCTGGAAATTTGTGAGACTGCGCTGGGTCACCTGGGCTTGCACGGCAGCCTGCGCTGGCTGCCGCCCGAGGCCGACAGCACGCAGGCAGCCGGCCGGATCAACCTGGCCGTGGACCCGCAAAACTTGCAGATGCTGGTGTGGGATGGGGACGTGGTGCCCGGCCAGGGCGCCAGTGTCGAACTGGCCTGGCTAGGTCGGCTTGCCGGCATTCGCCTGCGGCAGCTCAGCGAAACCGGGCGGCTGTACGAATCCATTTCGCGCTTGGCCATGGCCGAACGCCTGCAACGCGCGCTCTACGCCATTGCCGAACTGGCCGGCTCGGCGCACAACATGGCCGAGATGATGCAGTCGCTGCATTCCATCGTCGGCATGCTGATGTACGCCGAGAACTTCTACATCTTCCTGTACGACCCGGCGAGCGACAGCGTGCGCTTCTCCTACTACGTGGATACGGTCGACCAGAAGCCGCCTGCTCCAGATGAAAACTATCCGCTGCAGGACATGCGCTACAGCCTGACCTGGAACCTGCTGCAAAGCGGCCAGCCGATCATCGGCTCGGTGGAAGAGCTCGCACGCCAGTTCGAAGGCCGCTTCACCCTGGTCGGGCCGGCTTGCGAACACTGGCTGGGCGTGCCGCTATTGCGCGGCAGCCAGGCGGTCGGCGGTATCGTCGTGCAGAGCTACCGGCCGGACACGCACTACACTCATCACGACCGCGATCTGCTCAACTACGTCGCGCAACACATGCAGACGGCGCTGGAACGGCGCGAAGCACATGCCGAGCTGGAACGCCGCGTGGCCGATCGTACCGCGGCGCTGCGTGCCACCAACCGCGTCCTGCGCCAGCAGGTATTGCAACGCCAGCGCGGCGAGCGCCTGCAATCGGCGCTGTTCCGCATCGCCGAACTGGCCAGTGCGCCGGAAAGCCAGCAGAACTTCTACGCCGCCGTGCATCGCGTGGTCGGCGGCCTGATCTACGCGCGCAATTTCTATATCGCGTTGCTGGATGACAATAGCCAGAACATAATCTTTCCCTATTCGGTGGATGAGATCGACACGCGCATCTCGCGGCCCGTCGCCAACGGCGCCACCGAATACGTGCTCAAGCATGGCAAGCCGCTGCTGGCCGACGGACAGGCCTTCGAGCGGCTGGCCGCCGAAGGCGAATGCGTGGAGATGGGCACCAAGTCGGTGTGCTGGCTGGGCGTGCCGCTGATGTGGGACGACCGCGTCAAAGGCGTGCTGGCCGTGCAAAGCTACTCGCCCAAGCACATTTATGACGCGCGCGACCAGGAACTGCTCACTTTCGTCAGTTACCACATTGCCAACGCGTTGCAGCGCAAGCAGACCAGCGAATCGCTGAAGCAGGCGTACATCAATCTGGAACGCCGCGTCACCGAGCGCACCCGCGCGCTCGCGCTGGCCAATCGCGACCTGCGTGAACAGATTGCCGAGCGTGAACGTGTCGAACGCCGGCTGATGTACGAAACCCTGCACGACTCGCTCACCGGCCTGCCCAACCGCACGCTCTTGCTGCAGCGTCTGGGCCAGGCGCTGCAGGCGTATCACGCCGATCCCAACAAGCTGTTCGCGGTGCTGTTCATCGACCTGGATCGTTTCAAGGTGATCAACGACTCGGTCGGCCACCTGATCGGCGACGACCTGTTGTTCCAGGCCGGCAGCCGTATCCGTGCCTGCCTGAAGACACGGGACCTGGTCGCGCGCCTGGGCGGTGACGAATTCGCCGTGCTGCTGGAAGGCATCAGCGACGTCGGCAAGGCCAGGCTCGTGGCCGAACGCATCATTGCCGAACTGCACCTGCCGTTCCGCCTGGGCGTGAAGGAGATCTTTACCTCCGCCTCGATCGGCATCGCCCTGCCCGGCTCGCATTACCAGCAGCCGGAAGAATTGTTGCGTGACGCGGATGCCGCCATGTATCGGGCGAAAGACGAAGGCCGCCACCGCGCCGCCGTGTTCGACGATCGCCTGCGTCGCGAAGTGCTGTCGCTGCTGGAAATGGAAGGCGACCTGCGCCGCGCCCTGAGCCGCAACGAATTCGTGCCTTTTTATCAGCCCATCGTATCGCTGGAGGACGGCCGCACCGTGGGCTACGAGGCACTGCTGCGTTGGCGTCATCCCGTCCGCGGTTTGCTGTGTCCGGGCGATTTTCTCGCCGTGGCCGAAGAAAACGGCAGCGCGGAAAGTATCGACTGGCAGATTTTCGAACAGATCGCCTCGCAGGTCGGTGCGCTGGCGGGCGCCGAAGGTTTCGTCAGCCTCAACGTATCGGGCCGGCATTTCCGCCAGCCCGACCTGGATGACAGGCTACTCAATCTGCTGGGCACCTATCGCGTCAATCCACGCTCGCTGCGCATTGAAGTCACCGAGCGCACGCTGCTGGAAAACCCGGCCCAGGTGAAGCGCATGCTCGACAACCTGCGCCAGCACGGCGTGAGCATTGCGCTCGACGATTTCGGCACTGGCTATTCGTCGCTGAGCTACCTGCATCAGTATCCGATCGAAACCTTGAAGATCGATCGCAGCTTCATCATCGAACTGGCCAAGGACAACAGCCATAGCGTACCGGTCGTACGTGCGATCCAGGTACTGGCCGATTCACTGCAGATGCAGGTGATAGCCGAAGGCATCGAAGACGAAGATCAACGGCAGATGCTGCGGCAGATCGGCTGCCGCTTTGGACAAGGCTTTTTGTTCGCCGAGCCGCGGCCGGTGGAAGTGTGGATGAAATAACCGCGGCCGCGCCATTCCCGCGAACCCATTGATCTTTTACCTGCAAATTCAATGCTCCCGATTCGTCGCCCCGGCCAAGTCGCTGGATCCCGGCCTTCGCCCACTGCTGGCCGGCAAGGAATTGGCGTGGTCCCATGTATGTCTGCGATAACCCATACGGCCGTCATTCCCGCGAAAGCGCACCGCTGTCCGGGGAAAATGAAGTTCTTCAGAAATGCGCGGGCATGGCACCCCGCATCGAAAATTTTCCATGGAAATTCAGTGCCATCAGCTCGTCATTCCAGCGAAAGCTCACTGCTGTCCGGCATGCGTTTTGCGAATCCATGGCGACATGATGGATCACAAGCACTTAGCGTCGTCTGTCGATGCCGCAACTCGAAAAGTGCCAGAAGCTCTATGGCCGTCATTCCCGCGAAAGCGCACTGCTGTCCGGGGAAAATAATTCGGCCC
>NZ_DAIOEU010000102.1:0-7057 GCF_036746095.1 Dyella sp. | reverse complement strand
GATGCCGGGTGCTATGCCCGCGCATTTCTGAAGAACTTCATTTTCCCCGGACAGCTATGCGCTTTTGCGGGAATGACGGCCCTAAGGGATACGGCGATTTTTGAGTCTTGCCCTCGATAGAAGAGCACTAAATTGCGTCATATCCACATCCTGCTGCGGCTTTGCAAAACCCGAGCCGGACACTCGTGAGCGAAAGCTGGAATCCAGCGACTTGAAAATCTGCAAAGGCACTGGATTCCAGCTTTCGCTGGAATGACGAGCTGATGGCACTGAATTTCCATGGGAAATTTTCGATGCCGGGTGCTATGCCCGCGCATTTCTGAAGAACTTCATTTTCCCCGGACAGCAGTGCGCCTTCGCGGGAATGACGGCCGTTGAGGCACGCCTGTACGCTGGAATGAAATCCCAGCTTCCCTGAATTCCTGGTGCTGGGATTTCATCCCAGCCTGCGGGTCAGCCGCGACGCCGAGATTTATGCCGTACTTTTGCCGGTGCCGCATGATGCGCTGGTGGGTCGCTTTCCACTCCCGCCCAATCCACGTGCGGCAGGTTCAGCATCGCATCGAACACCATCGGCATCAGTTCGATGCCGATCGAGCCCGGCGAATTCCACATCGAGACGATGCCGACGTGATACTTCGGCAGGAACGCGATCATCGTGCGATACCCTTCCACCGCGCCGGCGTGGAAGATCATGGTTTCGCCCGCATAATTGAAGACGCGCCAGCCCAGCGCATAGCTTGCTGACATGAGGCGGGCGCGGCGCCACGGGGAGCCGTGCAGCTCGCCCGGCGTCGGCACGGCCGGTTCATGCAAGACATCCAGCAAGGACTGCGGCAGTACGTCGGGACGTCCGCCCATCTGTGCGATCAGCCATTGCTCCATGTCGCGCAGGCTGGCGTTGACGCCAGCTGCCGGGGCCACGCGGTAGTAGGCTTCCTTCGGTTCGAACGACTCCCACTCATGCGCGCCATGCGGGCGATGCGGATGTGCCCAGCTCTTGCTGCTTTCCAGCGCTTCGCGGCCGTAGCTGGCGGTGGTCATGCCCAGGGGAAAGAACAGGCGTTTATCCACCTGGTGGTAAAAGAAATCGCCAGTCTCGGTGTAGATCACATCGCCGATCAGGCTGAAGGCGACGTTCTGGTAGCCATAGCACTCGCCTACGTTGCAGGTCAGCGTCACTTCGTCGAGCTTGCGCACCAGTTCCTCGTAGGGAACGTTGTCTTCCAGCATCTGATCGTAGGTATTGTGTGGCAACCCTATGCGTTGCCCGAGAATGTCGCCCACCGTGGCGGCGCCAGACGCTTGTGCATCTTTCAGCTGGAAAAACGGCAGCACGCCGGCCAGCTTGGTATTCCAGTTGAAGCGGCCATCGTCGATCAGCAAGCCGGCAACGGCGGTGGCAAACGCCTTGGAGAGCGACGCCAGGCGGAACACCGTGCTGGGCGTGACCGGCTGCTGCGTAGCCACGTCCGCGTAACCGATGGTGCGTTCGAACGCCACCTTGTTGTCCACCACCACTGCGGTGGCGAGGCCTGCCACTTCGTTACGCTGCGCCACCACGTCCAGCCAGTGCGAATACGCATCCATGGCGGCCTTGATGCGCTCGGGCGGAAGGCGGGTGATGAGCGTGGTGGCATCCTGGCTCGGTGGGTGAATGTCAGGCGTGGACGTGGTGTTCGTCGATGCGCGCAGGGCGGAGGCGGGGAGCCAGGGGACGGCGATGCCGAGCAAACCGGCGATCAGCAGGGGAAGCTTGCGAAACTTCATGCGACTGGCTTCTTGCGCACGTGTTGCCACGCTCGGGTCATGGGCTGATGGAATCGTCCATGGATAAGTACCGGAATTGTGCTGTACTTCGGGCGGCGTCACAACGCTGTGATGCCGCCGAGCGCTTCGTGCTGCACCGCGTCGGCAGCACGGTTTCGTCCCTGGGTCCAGCATGCTGGCGTGCTAGTCTTGCGCCGCCTCCCGCTGGAACCTGACCGGTGCGTTTGCCGCTCCCCGCTTCTGCACGCCGAGACGCCACGCCCATGGTGTCGGCACTCGCGTTCTTTTTCCTGTTGACCTCGTATTACATCATCCGTCCGGTACGCGATCAGTTGGGCGGGGCGGTGGGCTCGACGCAATTGCCGCTGTTTTATCTGGCGACGTTCGTGGCCATGCTGCTGCTGACGCCGGTGTTCGGCATGTTGGTGGCGCGCTTTCCCCGGCGGCGCTTGCTGAGCTGGAGCTACAGCTTCTTCATTGTCTGCCTGCTGGCTTTTATTCCGGCGTTTCTGGCCCAGGATCGCATCGGTGCGCGTGTCTTGGGGGTGGTGTTTTTCATCTGGGTCAGCGTGTTCAACCTGTTTGTGGTGTCGTTGTTCTGGAGCTTCATGGCGGATGTTTTCGACAGCCGCCGCGCGCGCGAGGTGTTCTCGCTGATTGCATTGGGCGGCATGGCCGGCGCGATATTCGGTCCATCGATAACGAGCATGCTGGTGGGCTTGATCGGTGTGGCGCCTCTGTTGCTCGTTTCGGCCGCCATGCTTGGCACGTCCTTGATCTTGTTGTTGCGCATGTCGGTGCAACGCGCGGAAAGCGACAACGCGGAACAGCCGATTGGCGGTTCGCTGTGGGCTGGCATACGGGAACTGTGGTCGCGCCCGTTCCTGCGTTTGATGGCCATCCTGATGCTGCTGGGCGATGGCATTGGCACGCTGGCCTATGCACTGCTGGCCGACTACGTCAAAGCGCACATGGCGTCTGCCGCCATGCGCACGGCGTTCTATGCACACATCGATCTGGCGGTGAACCTGCTGGGAGCGCTATTGCAGCTCACCTTGTCGCCTTGGCTGCTGATGCGCCGCGGTGCCGTGTGGGCGCTGGTGCTGCCGCAACTGGTCAATTTGGGCTTGCTGGTCATGGTGATGGTCGGCGGCCATGCGGAGCTGAGCGTGCTGGGCTATGGCGTGCCGCTGCTGGCAGTGATGATGGTCGGCACGCGCGGCTTCATGTACGGCATGACCAAGCCTGCCAGCGATGCGCTCTACACCCGCGTGCCGCGCGAGACGCGCTACAAGGGCAAGAATTTCGTGGAAACGGCCGTGTGGCGGTTTGGCGATGTGGTGATCACCACCAGCATCAGCGGCTTGGTCAAGCTTGGTATCGCCGTAGGCAGCATTGCACTGATCGGCGTGGGAGCTTCTTCACTGGCGGCATGGATTGCGCGCAAGGCGGCGACGTCGCCGGATCTGGCGCCGGAGACCAAGCCAGGCAAGGGACAGCAGCGAACGGGGAACGAAAGCCTCGCCTGACGCTTCGCGCTCCCCGTGGCCGTCCTGATCCAACTCGTTCAGCTCGTGATGTACCGCTGCAACTGCTCGATCTGTTCCGCTTGCGCACTGATCACTTCCTTGACCAGGTCGCCGATCGAGATTACCCCCATGACGCGATGGCCATCCACCACCGGCAGATGGCGTACGCGGCTGTCAGTGCACATGCGCATGCAATCGAACACATCGGTGTCCGGTGTCACGGTCAGCACCGGATGGCTCATGATTTCCGACACCGGCGTCTGTGCCGACGACCTGCCCTGCAGGATGACTTTGCGCGCGTAGTCGCGTTCGGAAATGATGCCCACCAGCTGTTCGCCGCGCATCACCAGCAAGGCGCCGACGCGCCGTTCCGCCATGTGTTTGATCGCTTCCAGTACCGGTGCTTCCGGTGCGATCGCGTAGATGTCGTTGCCTTTCCTGTCCAGCAAATGCTTGACCTGACGCATCAGACCTCCCCGGCGGCCGCAGCAATGGCCGCGTGGAGCCAGTTTAGCGCTGCGCCGTTGCGTCGGTGTGAACCGATGTGCGTGCGGCTGGCAAATGTTCTTCCTCGATGAAATACAGCGGCCGCTGCTTGGTCTCGTTGTAATTGCGGCCGAGGTATTCGCCGATCACGCCGAGCGCCAGCAACTGGATGCCGCCCAGGAACAGGATCACCACCATCAGGCTCGGATAGCCTGGTACGGGGTCGCCGTGCAGGAGCGCTTTCAGCATCACCTTCAGCCCGAACAGGAACGCCGCCACGGACGCGACAAGGCCGGTCCAGGTGGCCAGCTTCAGCGGTGCGCTGGAAAACGAGGTGATCCCTTCGATGGCGAACTGGGTGAGGCGCCAGTAGTTCCACTTGGTTTTGCCGGCCAGGCGTGGGTCGCGCAGATACTTCACCGCGGTTTGGCGATAGCCGATCCAGGCAAACAGGCCTTTCATGAAACGCTGCCGTTCGCGCAGCTGCGACAGGGCCTGCAGCGCACGGCGCGAAAGCAGGCGGAAGTCGCCGGTGTCGCGCGGCACCGGGACCTCCGAGAGCGATTCCATCGTGCGATAGAACGCGGCAGCGGTGAATCGCTTCAAGCCGGTCTCGCCAGCGCGCGCGGAACGCGTGGCGTAGACCACGTCGTAGCCGGCTTGCCATTGCTCCACCAGTTGCGGGATCACTTCGGGCGGGTCCTGCAGATCCGCGTCGATTACGACCGCGGCGTCTGCATCGACGTGATCCAGCCCGGCGGTGAGGGCGGCTTCCTTGCCGAAGTTGCGCGACAGCTTCAGCGTGCCCACGCGCGGATCGGCAGCTGCCAGCGATTGCATGATCGCCCACGTATCGTCGCGGCTGCCGTCGTCGACGTACAACACGTCGCAAGCCAGCGGCAGCTCGTCCAGCACCTTGGAAATCCGCTCATGGAAGGCGGTGAGCACGGCTGATTCGTTGTAGGCAGGAACGACAACCGTGAGTCGCGGCATGCCGGGCATCCATATCAAGTGGGTAGATACGCAAAGTGTAAACGGTGGCTCGCAGAGCGTGTTCTAACGACGTCGCGCCGGGCGCACGTCGCGCGGCGGCTGCCGGCTTTGCAGATAGGCCGGGCCACCCAATTGGCGGACCTGCTGCTCGATCCAGCGTGCGCGTTCCAGCACGTAGCCGCTCGGGCGATCGACATGGAACCGATCCGGACTGGGCAGCACCGCGGCCAGCCGCGCCGCCTGCGCCAGGCTGAGCTGCGCGGGCAAGCCATGGAAAAACGTGTTGCTGGCCGCGCCCACGCCGTAGATGCCATCGCCGAACTGCGCGACGTTCATATACACCTCCAGGATGCGCTGTTTCGGCCAGGTCAGTTCCAGCAGTACGGTGAAATATGCTTCCAAGCCCTTGCGCACGAAGCTGCGTCCGTTCCACAGGAACAGGTTCTTGGCCGTCTGCTGGCTGATCGTGCTGGCGCCGCGCAGGCGCTTGCCGTCATCCGCCGCATCGATCGCGTTTTCGATGGAGCCGAAGTCGAAGCCATGATGGAAGGGAAATTTCTGGTCCTCGCCGGCCACCATTGCAATCGGCGCCCATGGCGAGATGCGCGACCAGGGCACCCAATGATGCTGTAGCTGGAAATCCTTTTCGCCATGGATGAGCGCGTCCAGCCGGCGTTCCATGATCACCGCCGAGGTCCACGGCGGCACGAAACGCAAGACCAGCACCACGAACCAGCTCAGGGCCACCCACGACAGGACCGCGATACCGGCGTAACGCAACAGGCGGCGAAAAAGCGGAAGATGCGGCATGGCGTCGATCGGCAAGGAAAGCCGGTGAAGTATAAAAGCTGCTAGGAGCCTGTCGGACTTGAGTGGTCGAGGCGATGTTGGCTGCGCGAGGACAGATTTTCGGCGATTCGCAGGCCCATAGTGGTTCTATGGGTCAAGAATCGACGGAAATATGGACCGCGCAGGCGAATTTGCAGCCCGGCCGACTCAAGTCCGACAGGCTCCTAGCGGCCGGCCATTGTTCACACCGGCGCCCATCCCCATATCCGGCCCTCTGCATTGTGTGAGGTGGTCCTGCGTGGAAAACGTGCTTGCCGAGGATGTGCTCCATCGTTTCCTGTTGGAACGGGCCGGCGTCCGGGGCGTGATCGTGCGCCTGGGCCCAGCCTGGCGCGAGGTGGCAGGCCGCGCCGACTATCCCGCGCCGCTGCTGGATCTGCTCGGCCAGACGCTGGCGGCGAGTGCGCTGCTTACCGGCAACATCAAGTTCGAGGGCGCGCTGTCGGTGGAATTGAAGAGCCAGGGCGCACTGCGCTTGCTGTTCGCCGAATGCACCGACGCCGGCCGCCTGCGCGGCCTGGCGCGCTGGAATGCGGAAATTCCGGCATCGCTCACCTTGAACGAACTGCCGCAGGCGCTGATGGCCATCACCATTGGCAAGGCCGAGCGCGGGCAGCGTTACCAGGGACTGGTCGATCTGAATCATCCGGACTTGGCCGGGGCGCTGGAGAATTACTTTCAGCAATCCGAGCAGCTGCCCGCCCGCTTCGTGCTGGCGGCCAACGAGCAGCATGCGGTTGGCTTGATGCTGCAGAAGGTGCCGGGCGAGGGCGGTCACGATGCCCAGCACGATGAGGACGGCTGGCCGCGCGTCGAACACCTCACCGCCACTTTGGGGCGCGATGAACTGCTAGGCACGCAGCCGGAAGAATTGCTCTACCGCCTCTATCACGAGGAAACCGTGCAGTTGTTCAAGCCGCGCCCCTTGGCATTTGGTTGCAGCTGCTCGCGCGAGCGGGTGGAAGCCATGCTGCGTTCGCTGGGTCGTGCGGAAATCGAGGCAACACTGGAAGCCCAGCAAGGCACGATCGAAGTCACCTGTGAGTTCTGCGCGCGCACGTATCATTTCGATCGCGTGGACGCGGAGCATTTGCTGAGCGGCGGTACGGCGGCAAGTTCCACCGTGCAGTGATCGTCTTGCGCGTGGCCTGATATTTGCTCGGCCTCATTCCCGTGTTCGCGCAGTGCTGGCCGGGGGAATCGTCAATACTCGCCGCAATGCTTCATACGTCGTCGTCCCGGCGAAGGCCCAATAGTGTCCGGCTCGGGTTTTGCAAAACCGCAGCAAATGTGGATATGACGCAATTTAGTGCTCTTCTATCGAGGGCAAGACTCAAAAATCGCCGTATCCCTTAGGGCCGTCATTCCCGCTTTCGCGCACTGCTGTCCGGGGAAATTCGATCATGCGAAGAGCCCCGACTGAAGACGAT
>NZ_DAIOEU010000101.1:0-7133 GCF_036746095.1 Dyella sp. | reverse complement strand
TGGTCGGCAATGGCGACCAGCGTGCGCAGGCGGTCCAGGCTGATCTCTCGCATGTCGGCTCCAGATTCAGGAAAACTGAATATCAAGGTTGTGAAATTCAACTTTCCCTATTCTAGGGGGTAATGGAAGATTGGGGCTCCTTCGACGTGTTACCCCCTTCAGTCACCGGAGTATTCCTCGCATGAGCTCTCCCCTGGTTTTCATCGACGGCGACCAAGGCACCACCGGGTTGCAAATCCACGAACAGCTGCGCGGCCGCACCGACCTCCGCTTGCTGACGCTTCCCACGTCGGAACGCAAAGACCCACGGCATCGTGCGGAAGCCATCAATGCCTGCGACATCGCCATCCTTTGTCTGCCCGATGCCGCCGCACGCGAGGCGGTGAGCGCCATCGTCAATCCCGCCGTCAGGGTGATCGACGCAAGCTCCGCCCACCGCACGCATCCGGACTGGACCTATGGCTTTCCGGAGATGGCATCGGACCAACCCGCGCGCATCGCGAACGCGCGGCGGGTCACCAATCCCGGCTGCTATCCGACCGGTGCGATTGGCCTGCTGCGTCCGCTTGTGCAGGCCGGGCTTGTCCCAGCCAGCTATCCGATCAGCATTCATGCGGTGTCCGGCTACTCGGGACGCGGGCGTGCCGGCGTAGAGGAATATGAGGGGGCCGATGCCGTCGGCGGGCCGGAATTCCAGGTGTATGGGCTCGAACTCGCGCACAAGCACCCTCCGGAGATCCAGCAGCATTCCGGGCTCGCGCAGCGTCCGATCTTCGTTCCCGCGTATGGCGCGTTCCGCCAGGGCATCGTGCTGACGGTTCCGCTCGCGTTGAGTCTGCTGGCCCCCGGCGTGGATGGCGCCACGCTCCACGCATGCCTCGCCCGACACTATGCCGGCGCGGGCCATGTACACGTCCTGCCGCTGCACGAATCAGGCGTGCTAAAGCACCTGGACCCGCAAGTGCTGAACGGTACGAACGACATGCAGTTGAGCGTATTTCCCAACGTGGAACACGGGCACGTCCTGCTTTCGGCGGTGTTCGACAATCTTGGAAAAGGTGCATCCGGCGCTGCGGTTCAAAACCTGAACCTGATGCTGACGCAGCAATAGGGGCCGATGGGCTGCCGCCGTTCCGGAATTTCTGACGGCCGAGGTCGGCCAGGGCATCCGTATAGCGCAGCCCTCCCCGCTCAGCCGTTCGCGTGTCGCCGGCATACGAGCAAAAGCCTGCGGACCTTTCAGTCCGCAGGCTTTTGTCATCCCGCGTGCAGTGCGTCGCCGCTTATGGCGTGACGATGTTGAACCAGAACTCGAACGTATCCAGGTAACTGACCAGTTCGTCCAGCTTGGCCTGGTTACCGCTGACCTTCGCGCTGCCGTTGCTGATGGCATCGGCCATCTTGGTCTGGCCGAGGATGATGCCATTCAGCGTGTCACGCGACATCGTTACGTTGGCATCCGCCCGCTGCGCCTGCACGCCCGCCGTGTGGTTGAGCACGCCATTTTCCAGCTCCAGCAAATAGGTCCCGTCCGGCTTGCCAAGGTCGACATTCAACGCAATATGGGCGTTGGCAGCCTTGGCGCGATTCACGCGAACACTGAGATAGTCGAAGAACATCTCCGGCGTCATCGCCCTTACAGTGTCGGCGCTGGCTGTGTTGGGCGTCGGCAGCTTCTTCACGCCTTCACGCAACTCCTTGGCGCCGGTCAGATAGAAGTTGCGCCACGGACCAGATTCCGCCTGGTAGCCGAGTTGCTCCAGCGCATCGGCCTGCAGGGCCTTGGCAGCCTGGTTCGACGGATCGGCGAACACCACGTGATTCACCACCTGCGCTACCCAGCGGTACTCGCCGCGCGCGTAAGCCTGTTTCGCCTTCGCCAATACGGCGTTGGCACCACCCATGAACTCGACGTAGCGCTTGCCAGCCTCCACCGGAGTCAGTTCGTCCAGCGTGGCCGGGTTGCCGTTGAACCAGCCAAGGTAGAGCACATAGGTCGCCTTGACATCGTGACTGACAGAACCGTAGTAGCCCCGGTTGGCCCACATATTGGCCAGGCTTGGTGGCAGCCTGAACTTGTCCGCGATCTCGACCATCGTCTCGCCCTGGTTGGCAAGATGCAGCGTTTCGTCGTTGATATAGCGGTACAGGTCACGTTGCTGGCGCAGCAGCTTCACCACGTTATCGCGGCCGAACGTCGGCCAGTGATGCTGCGCAAACATCACGTCCGCCTTGGCACCCCACATGGTCACCGCCTGGTTCAGGTACTTGGACCACGGCAACGGTTCCCGAATCTTGGCGCCGCGCAGCGAGTAGGTGTTATGCAGGGTATGCGTGCAGTCTTCCGCCGCCGAGATCGCGCGCTTCTCTTCGATGTACCACAGCATTTCCGACGGCGCCTCCGATCCTGGCGCCATCAGAAACTCGTAGGTCAATCCGTCGATCGTTCGTTTCTCGCCGGTCTTCGTGATGATGTCGGTGGGCGGCAGCAGCGTCACCGTGCCCGCGGACGTCGTCGTGCCCAGCCCGGCGCCCACCTGCCCCTTCGGGTCGGGCGGCAGCAGGTTCCCGTACATATAGCTGGCGCGGCGGCTCATGGCATTGCCCGCCATGACGTTCTCGGCAACGGCGGCGTCCAGAAAGCCTTCCGGCGCGTAGATCTTGACCTTGCCGGACGAGACATCGCCAGGCTCCACCAAAGCGCGCACGCCGCCATAGTGGTCGACGTGGCTGTGGGTATAGATCACGGCCTTGACTGGTTTGCGACCGCGATTGGCATAGTAGAGGTCGATGGCAACCTTTGCGGTTTCTTGCGAAACCAGTGGATCCACCACCGTAATCCCTTCCTTGCCTTCGATGATGGTCATGTTCGACAGGTCCTGGTTGCGAACCTGATAGATCCCATCGGTGACCTGGAACAACCCGCTGATATTGATGAGTTGCGCCTGCCGCCAGAGGCTCGGATTGACCGTGCCCGGCGCGGCGGATCCTTCCTTGATAAAGGCGTACTGCTGCGGATTCCAGATCGGGTTGCCCGACGTGCCCTTGATGATGGCATCGGGAAGCGGCGCAACAAAGCCGCGATGCGCATCATCGAAATCCGAACGATCCGAGAACGGCAACTCGCCAAGCAGCTTCTGATTGGCGGCCCTGGTCGCGCTGGAGGCGTCCTTGCGCGCATCCTGCGCCATGCCCGCGCCGGCCTGCACCAGGGCGACAACGGCCAGTGCGATGCCACTGATCACGATATTGCGGTTCTTGGTCATTCCTTACCCCTGTTCCAATGTGGTGGAGCACAACCTGAACGGATTTGCCTGCGTTACCGAGTGCCGGGAAATACTCTGACAACGCCAATGGAAGCGGAAGTGAATCTTTTCGGAACGCGTCCTAAAAGGAAAATCACAGCCTCGGAGCCATTCCGATACCATCGCTCGGGACATTTTCTCCAGCCTATCCATCGGATCGCGCCTAACCTAAAGTAAGCGATGAGGCGCCCACAGCTCCGCCGCGTTGTTCCCAACAACAAGGAGACGATCCAAATGTCCAAGGCCAAGAACAAGAACGGCGATGAGCGAGTGGGCGATCAGACTTCCCAATCCAAATACTTCACGTCCGACGAACGCGCCGCGAAAGGCCGGATGCTGCGCGACGCGGTGCCCCGGTCGTCCCAATCCGGATGGCGACCCGCCAACGATCGCCGGGACCCCGTGGCGCTGCTGGAAGAATCAAACACCGGGCGAATTCTGGAGCTCGTCCCCATTCGATTTGGCCGCATGTCGGCCTCACCGTTTGCCTTCTATCGGGGTGCGGCGGCGATCATGGCCGCCGATCTTGCGACGACGCCGTCCAGCGGCATCCGCGTACAGGCCTGCGGCGACGCGCACCTGATGAACTTCGGCGGATTCGCGACACCGGAGCGCAATATCATTTTTGATATCAACGATCTGGACGAAACCCTTCCGGCGCCCTTCGAGTGGGATCTGAAACGCCTCACCGCCAGCATCGTGATCGCCGCTGACCATCTGGCACTGCCCAGGAGCGACGCCGCGCGTGTGGCAACCGATTCGGTTCGGGAATATCGGGAGCGCATGCATAACTATGCGGGAATGCGCGCGCTCGACGTCTGGTACGACCGCATCGACCTGCAGAATTACGAGGATCGTACGGGCGATCCCAAGGTTGTTGAAGCAACGCGCAAGCGGCTAGCCGAACGCATCGAGGCGGAGCGGCGCAAATCGGTGCCGGACCACCTGTACCCGAAATTCGTTGCCGAAGCGGGCCTGCATCCAAAAATCAAGGATGAGCCGCCGCTGATTTTTCATCCGTCCGAAGACCTTGCGCCCGATCTTTCGTCGGGATACCAGGCCGCCATTGCAGCGTATCGCGCAAGCCTTGCCGATCATACGCGCGTGCTGTTCGACCGCTTTCACTTCTTCGACATGGCCATCAAGGTAGTTGGCGTGGGCAGCGTAGGCACGATGTGCGCCGTCTGTCTGTTCATGGCGGCGGATAACGATCCGCTGTTCCTGCAGGTGAAGGAGGCGCGCGCGTCAGTGCTCGAACCGTATGCGGGCAAGAGCGTCTATGACAATCACGGCCAGCGCGTCATCGTGGGGCAGCGTCTGATGCAGGCCGCCACGGATGTGTTCCTTGGCTGGACACGCGGCAGGAACGGCAAGGATTTCTACGTTCGTCAGCTGAGGGATATGAAACTGTCCGCCCTGATCGAGGATTGGGACAGCGGCTTGCTGCGTCAGTACGGCAGGATGTGCGCCCACGCGCTGGCCCGTGCGCATGCCCGGACCGGCGACGCCGCGATGATGGCGGGATATATGGGATCGGGACGCACCTTCGATGACGCGATCTGCGAATTCGCCACCGAATATGCGTCCCAGAACCGCAGCGACTTCCGCGCCTACCTCACAGCCATTCGAAGCGGGCGCATCGAAGCGACGATCGAAGACATCTAGGCAGGCGCCAATCAATTAATACGGCGCGTTCACCACGACGTACTGCGATCCTTGCGGCTGGTACCAGGTGCCGCCGCACTGTTGATACACCATGCCGCCGTAGTTGACCGGGGCGCAGTTCGGCGGCACCGAGCGCACCATCGATCCGACCACTGCGGAGGTCACGGCTACTGTCGCCGTAACGGCTGCCGCCGTGGCCACCGGATGGTAATCGTTGTCCCAACCACCGTGGTTGTCGACATTCACGTTGACGTTGCGGTTCGAATTGACGTTGACGTTGCGATTGGTATTGACGCTGTTGACACTATTGCTGCGCACGTTGTTGGAGCGTACGTCCGCGCGGCTGTTGTTGGCCTGGCGCGCAGCGCCACCACCGCCACCACCGCCACCGCCGGCCATATGCCCGCCACCGCCGCCGCCTCCGGGGCGCGCTTCCGCCGTTGGCACCCACCCCATCGCGGCCAGAACCAGTGTGGTTGCGCAAACCACGGACAGCTTGCCGAATGCGTATGTCATCGCAGGCTCCTTAGCGGGTCTTCAGTGGAACGAACTCGGCGGGCTTGGCACCCGGCGGCGGCGTGAACGCGAAGGTGGCGTTGCCGAACTTCGGATTCAGGTTCCACTTGTAATACGTGATCGATTGCGGGCGAGCCTCGTCCGCGCGATTCGTGATGACCAGTTTGCGCGGCAACGGGCGTGCGCCGGCCGAAATCCAGATCTGCCAGTCGAACTGACCTTGCCTGAAGGCATAGTGATCGCAGAGGTCGCCCGCGATGAAATCCTGTCCGGCATTCATTGCCGACACGATGTTGTTGGTCGGCGCGGCCGGTGTTCCCCAAAGGAACAAGTCCGCGGACGGCACTTCGATGCCATAGCGCTCACTCAATCGATCAACGAGCGTGCTGAGGTTGTCGCTGAATTGCGCCTGCGAGTAGAACTTCTGCTCTGGCTGGTAAAGCGTCACGGTCTTGCCGTCGTAGATCAGGTCCCGCTGCAGGCGGGCACTACGCATCTGCGCGCGCAACTTGTTGGGGCGCACGACATCAAGGTCGGCAATGGCGGTGTGCTGCAACTTCTGTCCGTCCTGCAGTACGCGCTCGCCGGTCAGGCTGATACCGACTTCAAACTGCTTAAGGGATTGCAGGGTCGCGCCCATATCCTGCAATGCCTTGATGACCGCCGGGTCCACCGCATTGGCTTCCGGCTTCGCCGCCTGGGGCTGTGCGGGCGCGGCAGCCGCCTGGGGCGGATTCGCGGGTGCACTGGTTGGAGTCGGGGGAGTGTTGCTGCAGGCCGTCAGAACGACAGCGAGCAAACCAAGTACCGGTAGGCGTGCCATGAGGAAACTCCAGTCGATGTACAGCCGTTAGTAGCGAACCGCACCGGAGGCAGTCAGCCGTCCGAGTTCAATGCAGCACGGTGGATCGTTCGGGCAACGGTCCCAGGAACATTCTTTTGAATCGGTCGCGGCCAATCGCGCGGACGATTTCGGCGATGACGCAGTACGAAAAGATCAGGGTCAGCAGCAGGATCTGGATAGCCCAGAAGCGCGGCCAGCTTATTTCCGTGAACAACGTGTGGTTGGCGGCCGCAAAGCTTGGCGCCTCTTTCCAGAATTCGTACAACCGCTCCAGGTAGTGCACGAGCAGCGCCACCAGCGTGTAGATCAACGTCTTCCAGCCGACATTCCAGATCAGCGGCTTATCGGGAAACCGGTTGATGAAGGGCATCATGTTTGCGATCAGCACGGCTTTGCCAAGGATCAGCGCGGCAAGCAGGATCGATGCCGATGTCTCCACTTCGATGCCGGAACTGCGGACCATCAAGGCGCGGATCACCGCGACGATATGAAGTGCCACCAGAAAGAAGATCGTGGGTGGCAGCATCTCCATGAACTCGTGCTTAATCGTTGCGAAGACATTGCTCATTCCGCGCCTCCTTCAATATCGCGCCCCTCCGAATGCTCGCCGGCCAATCGTCGTCACACGTAGGGATGCGAGACGCGGCATGGTCGCCACAGGCGGCGGCCGGCCTGCGCTGGATGGAAATCCGAACGAATACTTGCAGCTTTGGCGACGCGACGGAAGTGAATGATTCTGTTCGTGACGGTAATTTGTTTCGAGCGCACCCTCGGTGGGCACAGTGTCATTAAAGTCAACGCGC
>NZ_DAIOEU010000100.1:0-7439 GCF_036746095.1 Dyella sp. | reverse complement strand
GCATACCCAACGCACCGCCGCCGCCCCCGCCGCCGGGTAAGAAAGGCTGTGGTGGACTGCTTCAGGTGGTGGCGATTGCGGTCGCGGTGGTCGCGACGATTTATACGGCGGGTGCCGCCGCCGGCTTGCTGGGCGTCGCCGCCGGTAGCGCCGGTGCCGGCACCTTTGCCACGGGCTTGGCGGTGCTGGGTGGCAGTGCCGTGGGTTCCACCGCGGGCCTCATCGGCGCGGCCGCCGTTGGCGGTGCTGTGGGCAGCATCGCCAGCCAGGGCGTGTTGATTGCCGGCGGCGCACAGCAGGACTTCAACTGGAAAGGCGTAGCGATGGGTGCGGTAGGCAGCGCCGCTACCGCCGGTATCGGTGTGGCCGCCAGTGGTAGCAACGGTTTTGCCACGGCCTTGAACAACACGCCCGGTGTGGTACGCGCCACCGCCATTGGCGCCAGCAATAGCACCGTGAGCAATGTGGTGGGCAGTGTCGCCGGCTTGCAAAGCTTTAGCTGGAAGAACGTCGCAGCCAGTGCCGTGGCGGCGGGTGCTGGCTATGCCGCCAACCGTGTGATTGGGCAAGCGCAATACGGCAGCGAAAAATGGAACTGGATGTCCCAGGGCGGCACGCTGCAAAGTGCTGCCGCCGCCAACGATGGGGGACAAACCGCGCTGCGCGGCGTCGGTTCGGGCATCGCAGCCGGTGTCGGCAGCGCGGCGGTGCGCGGCAACCTTACGCAAAGCTGGGCTGGCATTGCGCAAGACGTCATCGGCAGCACGGTCGGCAACGCCATTGCCGAACAAATGGCCTCACGCTCGTCCGCGCTCCAAGGCAAAAGCACCGATGTGCTCATGCAGATGGACAACCTGGCGCGCTATGCCGGCAAAGACCCCGGCCAACTCAGCAACGCGCAACTGAACGTGCTGGCACAAGCGGCCGAAACCAGTACTGCCGCCGGACAGCACCTATCCAACGCCGAATTGATTGGCCGCACGGATGCATACCTGGCCGACATCGTTGGCCTCAACAGCGCACAGCGTGATGACATTTTTGGGCTTTACAACGAAGCCAATCTGTTTGGCACGGTAACGGTGGGGACGCCGCAGCGCACGGGCCTGTTCGTGCAAGCCAGTGAAGCCTTTGCGAACGCGGCGAATGGCGAGTTGTTGTTTGGCACTGACACGGCCATCTACAGCGCCAGCTCACAAGAGCGTGGATCGTGGCTAAGCCGACCGCTTGATACGGCACTGATCGGCACGGGCTCCGCTGCGCGAGCCATTGCCGATCAGATCGATAGCAAGCCCTGGCTGAAGTTTGGCCTGGTGGGCTTGGAAGTGGCAGCGGGGCCGGCGAAGTTTGCGGTGAGCCAAACGCTGCAGGCGACGGGCATCACGGACTTCATCTCTGATCGTGTCATTGGATACGTTGGCGGCAACCTTGCAAGCGTGGGTTATGAAGACCCGCAGGCTGTCAACGGTGGCATTGGTGCGATGGCGCTCACGTCGTTGGCCGCGACGGGTACTTTCGGGCTCGCCAAGCGTATCGGTACCGTTGTAACGGGGTTACAGGCCAATCCCGCCGAAGGCATTTATCGGGGCGGTGCGTATGGTCGCTTGGCTGCTGGTCCAGGTATTGAGCGCCATCACTTTCCGGCGAACAGCGTGAGCCCCTTCTCGACGTATAGTGGACCGGCGATTCACATTGACAAAGTTGACCATGGATTTACATCAAGCCATACATTTGCCGGACAAGACGGAAAGCTGTACCGAGCTGAAGTGCGTACCTTGATAAACCAAGGGCGCATGCGAGATGCAATAGCCAAAGAAATTTGGGATATTCGTCGTGCAGCTGTGCAAGGAGGTGGTTCTGCCTCAAAATATAATCAGGCTATCAAAGAAGCTCTGGATTACTCACGCGGTCAGGGTTGGATTGTGAAATGAATGCAATGATGTTTGAAATAGTGCCTTATATTTCGGTAGGCCCTATCCGATTTGGAATGTCGCCAAAAGAAGTTGACGCCATTCTAGGTAAGCCAAAGGTGGTGACGCGTAGCCGCTACAGCAGGGAGCTTGTCCATTATTACGGTAACGCTGTAAGAGTTTCATTCACCGTTGATGGCAATAAAGTTGTCGAAGTTGGATTGCGCGATGAAGTTGACGTATCCATCGAAGGGATTGCACTTTTCCCCTTTTCGAGTAACAGATACATGGATGCATTAAAGCTAGATGGCTCCCCATATGAGACCGTTGGCTTTGTGGTGCTAGTGAACCTTGGGGTAACTCTGGGCGGCTTTCATGACAATGATGAATCGCAAAGAGCTATTACAGCTTTTGCGAAAGGACGTTGGGATAAGTCCATGTCAGACCTCAAGCCTTTCCCGCTTCTCCCTTCTGCATCCGCGACGTAAGTCGAAAACAGGATGCAATGGCGCTCAGAAATTGAGCGCCATCGCATGCTCCTTGAAAACCTACTCCTTGCCTGCCACCGAACTGATTGATGTCTGATCAGTTCAGTGCTGGCATGCCAAAGCTTTGAGTCAATGACGCGAAGCAGTGTATGGCTTGCGCTCATCAATGCTCATTGATTGCCGGCGGCGCACAGCAGGACTTCAACTGGAAGGGTGTGGCGATGGGCGCGGTAGGCAGCGCCGCTACCGCCGGTATCGGTGTGGCTGCCAGTGGTAGCAACGGTTTTGCCACGGCCTTGAACAACACGCCCGGTGTGGTACGCGCCACCGCCATTGGCGCCAGCAATAGCACCGTGAGCAATGTGGTGGGCAGTGTCGCCGGCTTGCAAAGCTTCAGCTGGAAGAACATTGCTGCCAGTGCGGTAAGTGCAGGTGTGGGTTACGCCGCCAACCGTGTGATGGGGCAAGCGCAATACGGCACCCAGGGCTGGCGTGCATTGGACAACAACAGCAGCTTGGCTACCCAGGTCTACGCCACCGATCCATGGAACACCGCCGTGCGCAACATCGGCAGCGGCATCGCCGCCGGCGCCGCCAGCGCGGCGGTGCGCGGCAATCTCACGCAAAGCTGGTCGGGCATTGCGCAAGACGTGATCGGCAATACCGTGGGCAATGCCATTAGCAACCAGATGGCAGCCCACTCACAGTCCAAGGCGGCGGGTGATGCGTACGCGACGTTGCGGGCGGAAGGGGCCAGTAAAGAGATCGCGCTCGCGGTTGTCACCAACCCCGGAATGGCCGCTCAGTTCGAATGGGCGGATACACGCAACACCATCGCGCAGGCTGCCGGATACAGCAACTTCGATGCGTTGTCACCCGACCAGCAGATCAACGCGCTGACCGGCACCATCACCTTCGGCAAACCGCAAACGCAGTGGAGCGCTGACTCCGTCTTCGGTGATACGCCGTCAATGTCGCTACTGGCTCCTGAATCGACGGCCAGTCGTTACGGCCGAGCGATCAGCGACACCATCGTCGATGCCCAAAATGCACTGGGCAGCGTGATCGAGACGATTGGCGAGGGCAACGTCAAGTGGGGCTTGCGCGGGGTACAGCTGGCACTGGGTGGTATTCCGGGCACGGCCGTGTCCCTGTTCGCGGAAGCCACCGGCTTCACGTCATGGGGCCAGGGCAAAATTCAGGAGTATGTGCGCGATCCGCTAGCGGGTGCCATCGGCACGCATATCTTTGACGCCAGCAATCCGAATGAACTGCAAGCGGTATTGCCGGCCAGCAACCTCAGTGCGGACTTTGTGGTGGGGTTGGGTAGTGCGGCCATCGGCATCGTGCCTGCCAAGGGCGTGCAGATGGTGGTGGAGGCGGCGAAGGGAGGGCGAGTTGCCTCCGCCACGGCGCAGAAGGAGTTGCAGCGTGTTCGTGAGCTGGAGGTCGGTACTTACGCGGAGCAGGCGAGGCGTAGTATTGGTGATGGCATGACACCGGATCATATCCCGTCGTATGCGGCGGTTAAGGCAAATATTGAAGCGCAGGCCGGGAGAAGGTTAACCGATGAACAAAAAAAGCTACTGCGTGAAAAAAGCACCACTACAGTGATTGTTGACACAACGGCGCATCAAAAGTTATCGGCCACGTACGGTGGCAGAAACACTCCAGAGCAAATTACACGTGATGCAAGCAATTTGCGCGAGGCTGCCACAAGGGATTTTGAGCGTTACCGTGTAGACTTACGCAGCAAAGGCTACTCAGATTCACAGATTGATGCGACGCTTCGTGCGATCCACGATCAAAATGTTAAGAATGGGATATACAAATGATTGAGTCTGTAGAAAGTCTAGTAGGCTACTCCGTCAACGAGCTACGTGAGCGGCTATTTGCGGCTGGGCTCAAAATGGTGGCGGTCACTGTGGATGACGAATTCATTGAGAGCGAAGAAGAAAAAGAGGCCCGAATTGCGTCAGGAGACCTGACGCAATTCATTAGCATGCATGCTGACGGAATCAGTTTTTCGCTGACTAAGGATAGACGTGTGGATGCCATCTACCTTTATGCTCATGGTCACGAAGGTTTCTCGGATTTTCGAGGATTTTTGCCTTGTGGTTTAAGTTTTGATATGTCGCGCAACGACGTGCGATCTCATTTTGAGGATAAGTACGGAATTGGACCAAGCCGTTTCAATGATGGGCAAGAAATTTCAGGTCTTGGCTTTGTGCCAGCATGGGATTTGTATGTCGTAAATGATTATGCATTTCATATTCAATACAACGATCATTGGAATGCTATAAATCTAGTAACTCTAGGAAAATCTCAGGGATGGCCGGGCCTGGATTAGCTGAGTCTAATTAACGAAATGGCGGTACCCCATCCGCATCTGCGATGTAAGTCATCCTTGCATCGCGGTGATATTTTAAAAAACACAGCGAGCGAAGCGTGATAAAGTTTTGACCATTTTCGTGCCAACTCTTTGAAAATCTACGCGCTTGGTCGGATGTTGAATGGAACTCTCTCATGGATAAGGCAATACCCAAAACCCAAAAGGCTATAGCTGCTTCGCAAGGTTCAGCCGTCAACGAAACCGAGGTTCTAACGCCCGAGGAACTGCAATCCGTCTTGCATCCTCAGATTCGCGATGAACAGGCCAGCCTACGTATAAGAGTGCGTGGAACGGTGAGTAAGGTGAAAGCTGCATAGCTATTGTTATGGCAGCTTGGTACACGATGATCACTCCCTTTCATTTCGAGTGCCTGTTGATTCAGCGCCCCATGAAGGGGAAGCGGTCATCATTGAAGGGGTGCTGGCCGTCACTAATTGGTTTGCGGTCCAGCTGCGCGGAGATATTGGCGATAGATGGCAAGCCCTTCCTCGTGGACGACCTGTGCTCGTGCCTGAGCGTAAGGGCGGCACGCAATTTTTGCGGGACTTCCTTGGTGCTTATCCCATCAGTTCGGTGGGGTTTCTCGCCACTCAGCTGGCGTGGGGCGACGTTATCAAGTCTGCTCCTGAGCTTATTAGCTGCCCTTGCGAGATTGCCCATTTCACCGACGAGGGGAAATTTCTGGACGCGCTGGGTCGCTTGCTGAAAGCTAAGGTCAACGCGATTGTCATTACGCGTGGTGGTGGCGAAGCGATGGCGGCTATTGGCGACTCGCCTAATGTCGCAAAAGCGCTAATTGAAACAGGGCTCCCATTCTACACGGCACTTGGTCACTCGGGTGACAACATGTTGCTGGATAAGCATGCGGACGAAAGCTTCGTCTCCCCAGCGGATGTTGCCCACAGGCTGAGCCGAACTCAGAAGGAGATGCAAAAGCAGGCGATTCTTAAAGTCGAAAATGACGTGCTTGAGAGTCAAGTCCAACAGTTTCGCGCACAACTTGACCAGCGCGACGGGGATGTCATGGTGAACAATCGGCTCTATCTGGAGGCAAAACAGCGTCTGGAGGTAGTGCAGAAAGATTGCGAAAGAAAAGCGTGGCTTCTAAAACTCTGGGTCCGTGCCTCGATCATTCTGGCGATAACCGTCGCGCTATTACTGTGGTGGCTCAAACATTAAGCGCTTAAGGTGCTTGCGTTTTTACCACCTTCGCTCACGTACCTTGAAAACCTATCTCCCTGTACCGCCGGGCCGCTCTTTAGTTAGAGCCGCCCGGCGACAGGCATAACACGCGTGTGTGCTTCCCGTGCTGAAACATTGGCTTCATCGCTTTCGCTTCACTCCCAAAGACAAAATCGCCATTGATTCACGCCTCGTCGAACTCGAACCGATGGAGCGCCTGCTTGTCCTGTTGCGCCCCAAAGCACCCTATGTCGAATGGGTGCGCCGCATCTGCGAAGTACCTGATTTCACCGTGCAGCGAGCCCACAAGCAAGCCAACGGCTATTTGGTGCCGACGATCCATTGGGATATCGAGAAAGCCGTGGGCTACGTGGCCGATAACTACGACCTGTTTTTTGATCGCGAGCTTACGCTATGGAATCTGGACTCGGACCAATGGCCCAAGCCACGAACACTCGCGTTGTTCCATGCATGGTTTGATGTGGAAGTGATCGAGATGGTGGCCGATCTGGGTGACTATTAACAAGGAAGTAGCGGAGCCCATGATCGGCACCATGCCATCAATGCTCGCTTTCACCTGCCTCCATCTGCTCCATCAACATCCGCAGATGCGCTTTCCCTACGCACGCGTGACTCATCTTGAGTAGCGTAGCGACACCTGCGAGTGCATAAGCAAGATCATCCGTATCGACCGTGTCGACATACGGGGAGGTCAGCGCATCACCCAGGCAGCGCATGATGCCATGCGCACCTTGCAGGAATTGGCTGGCATCGTGCAGCAGAGGCGTGAAGGCGGTGTCGGCATCGATGTAATACGGCGCGTGCAGTTTCATCCATAGGTCGTAAGTGGCGTTCATCGTGAACTCCTGGGCAGGCAAAGAAAGAAGCCGCCACGCAGACCGATGTAAGGATGGGCGACGGACGTGCCGGGGTCAGAAACCGAGTCTAGAGAGCCCGGCCAGGCTTACGCCTGCCCGACACGTCCGCCATAGAACGAACGTGCGACGCAAGAAGAGGCGCATGCGCGCCTCTTCTTGCGCTCTAGAAATCAGGTTCTGACACCTGGTCGCCGATTTGCCGGCGACGCGAGAACGCTAAGTCTTCACGTCCATCACGTCAACCGTTGGCTTCGTCGATAACCCATCGCGTACCTGTAAGCATCATGCGCTTCGCCTGTCAGTGTTTCGTGATGAATACATGTTCTGCGGGAACGCTGCGTTTTTCGCAAGTCACAAGCCGCTAACCTTATCCGCATGCGCAGGATCGCATCCCACCCAGCACGGACGTTTCTGCGGCGGCATCGGCGCCAGCCTCCCTCCACTAGGTCCCCACGCCGGTGCCGCCGCAACCTCTTCGATACAGGTGCTCCGACGTCTCACTCGACGTCCTGCATCCCACTGGCAATAGCATCGTCAAACGCCATCCTCCGTATCGATGCGGAGGGTTACGGCATCGCGTGGACGCGCGACG
>NZ_DAIOEU010000099.1:0-7444 GCF_036746095.1 Dyella sp. | reverse complement strand
CGGGTTCCAGTAGCGGGTCTGGTGACCGAAATGCACGCCAGCTTCCAGCATCTGGCGCATGGTGACTTGAGCCATGGTAGTACTCCTGCAGTGGGCCTTTTTCGAATGGCCCGGGGGTTGGGACCTCCACGTATCCCCGGCTTCGACCGTAGTGCCCGTGGCTTGGAGAAGGGCAGCTACAGCACCCCGAAGACGGTGCCGATACGTGTGTGGCATTGGTTGGGCTTGTACCGCATGGCGGTTACAATCCCGCCTCGCTTTGCGCCGTGTGGGCCCGAATAGGCCGGAAGCGGTCCGCAAAACCCGGAAATTGTAGCCGGAACCACCGCTTTGCGGCAAGTTGAACTGGTTTTTAGTCGTCTTGCCGCCATATTCAAACGGACCTATGGCCATCACCCTCAAATCCGCCCAAGACCTTGAAGGCATGCGCGTTGCCGGCCAATTGGCAGCCGAAGTGCTGGCCCTGCTCAAGGAGCACGTGAAACCCGGCGTCACCACCGAGGACCTGGACCGGCTCGCCTACGAGCACATCGTGAACGTGCAGAAGGCGACTCCTGCCAACGTGGGCTATCACGGTTTTCCCAAGACCCTGTGCACCTCGGTCAACCATGTGATCTGCCACGGCATTCCCAGCCCCGGCAAGGTGCTGAAGGATGGCGACATCATCAACCTGGACGTCACCGTCATCAAAGACGGTTGGCATGGCGATACCAGCCGCATGTACTACGTCGGCGCGCCCGGCGTGCTGGCCAAGCGCCTGGTGGAGACCACCTACGAGGCGATGATGCGCGGCATCCGGTCCGTGCGTCCCGGCGCCACCCTGGGCGATGTCGGCCATGCCATCCAGAAACATGCGGAAGCCGCCGGCTTCTCGGTGGTGCGCGAATACTGCGGCCACGGTATCGGCAAGGTCTATCACGACGAGCCGCAGGTACTGCACTACGGCAAGCCCGGCACGGGCGTAGTGCTGCAGAAGGGCATGACCTTCACCGTCGAGCCGATGATCAACGCAGGCAGGCCGCAGACCAAGCAATTGCCGGACGGCTGGACGGTAGTCACCAAGGATCATTCGCTATCGGCGCAATGGGAGCACACCATTGCAGTGACGGATGACGGGTTCGAGATCCTGACGCCTTGGCCGGATGCCTGATCGATATGGTGGCGGCGCAAGCCCCCAACATCGCCATGCCGATCTAGACGATGATGTCGGGGTTTCCCCCCGACCTACGCGCCAGGCAAGCTTCTGGATGACCTCGTCCGCCATTTCCCTCCCGCCATTACCTCGCCTACCGGTTGCGGTCCCGCGCTCCGGTGTTTCCACCGAGGCGCGCAGTGCGCTGCGCCAGCTCGTCGGTGACCTTGACCGGGCCATTGCGCTGGCTTTCCGCGACGGCGCCGACGCCACCGCACTTGCGCAGCGGCGCGGCGAATCGGTCACGCGCATCGTGGCGCACGTGTGGATGGCCTGCCTGGGCGACGTCAACGACGCGGCGCTGTTCGCCATCGGCGGTTTCGGGCGCGGCCTGTTGTTCCCGTATTCGGACATCGACCTGCTGGCGCTGGTCCGGCACGCCGACCCATCGCGCCTGCGCGCGCTGGAGCAATGCTTCGCGACGTTCTGGGACATCGGCCTCAAAGTCGGCCATGCGGTGCGCGATCCGGAGCAATGCAAGTCACTCGCCGCCGCCGAGGCGAGCGTGTTCACCAGCCTGCTCGATGCGCGCCGCCTTGCCGGCGATCCTTCGCTCGATGCAAGCCTGCGCGCCATTGTCGATGCGCCGGACATGTGGCCACCACGCGCCTATCTGCAAGCGCGCCTGGCCGAACGCAACGCGCGCCACGCGCGTTACGACGACACGGCGTACAACCTCGAGCCCAACCTCAAGGATGGTCCCGGCGGACTGCGCATGCTGGATTCACTGCGCTGGCTCGGCAAGCGGCTGGCGCACGCGCCCGATTTTCCCGACATGGTCACCGAAGGCCTGCTCGATCCGGCCGAATGCGACACCTTGCTGCACGCCGAAGCCACGCTGCGTCGCTACCGCTTCGCCTTGCACCTGGAAGCAGGGCGGCCGGAAGAACGCTTGCTGTTCGATTACCAGCGCGCACTCGCTGCGCGCCTCGGCTTCGAAGACGAGCATGAAAAAAACCTAGGCGTCGAGCAGTTCATGCAGGGCTACTATCGCGCCGCCAGCCAAGTGGAGCGCCTGGGGATGCAAATCGCCGAGCGTTTCGTGGAAATGCTGGAACCGCCGAGTGAGCCACAAGCCGTAGGCGAGGATTTCACTCGCTACGGTGTGCGCATTGCCGTGCGCGATCCCGATTTATTCACGCATCGTCCCGCGGCGCTGGTGGATATTTTCATTGCCAGGCTGGACCAGAAAGGGGTGATCGGCTTCACTGCCGACACCATGCGCCGTGTCCACCAAGCAACGGCGGCGATGGGTACGCAATTGGCCGATGATCCACAGGTCATTGCTTCCTTCCTGCAATTGCTGCGACATGGCGCGCCCGCCGTCGATGCGCTTTGGCGCATGAATCGCCATGGCCTGCTTGCAGCGATCCTGCCTGCGTTCGGCAAAGTATTCGGCCGCATGCAATACGACTTGTTCCACGTTTACACGGTGGACGAACACACGCTGCGCGTGCTGCGCAACGTTGCGCGCTTTGCCGATCCGGCGACACAAGCCGAATTTCCGCTTGCGTGCGAAGTGTGGTCGACGCTGCCCAAGTCTGAAATATTGCTGCTTGCCGCGCTATTCCACGACATTGCCAAGGGGCGCGGCGGCGATCATTCGGTGCTGGGCGAAGAGGATGCACGCGCGTTCGGCAAAAAACTTGGCTTGCCGGATGAAGACATCGAACGCATCGCATGGCTGGTGCGCTGGCACTTGCTGATGAGCACCACCGCGCAACGGCAGGACATCACCGACCCGGACGTCGTGCATCGGTTCGCCGAGCTCGTCGGTGGGCGAGAACGCCTTGGCCAGCTATATCTGCTCACCATCGCCGACATCATCGGTACCAGCCCGCGCTTGTGGAACGCATGGAAGGATCGCTTGCTCGCGGACCTCTATACGGCCACACGCTATGCCTTGCGCCGCGATGCCAAACCCTCGTCCGGCGCCGCTGCGCGTGCCCAGGCATGCCGCGAACAGGCCACGGCCATGCTGGTTGCGGACGGCAATGACCAAGCCGCCGTGGCGCAGCTATGGGACAGCTTCCCGATGGTCAGTTTCCTGCGCCATCGGCCGGAGCAGATCGCCTGGCAGACGTCGCAGATTCTCCATGGGCAAGGCAAGTTGCCGCTGATTGCAGTGAACCCGCTGTCGGTGCGTGGCGGTACCGAGTTGTTCGTCTACGCGCCCGATCGCGATGGCCTGTTCGCCAACGTCACCGCCATGCTCGATCGCCTGCATTTCTCGGTGATGGAGGCCCGCGTGCTCAGCTCGCCGGATGGCAAGGCCATGGATACCTTCCTGCTGCTGGAAGCGGAAACGCAAAAGCCTGCAAACCACGAGCGCGCGGAAGAACTGCAGCAGCGCCTGCACCGCGCCCTGTCGCAATCGGCACCGATCATGCCGCCACGGCGCAGCATGTCCCGGCATCTCAAACACTTCCAGATGACGCCGCGCATCGACTTCAAGCAATCGGACGGCCGCACGCAGATGGCGCTGGTCTGCAGCGACCGTCCCGGCCTGCTGGCAGCGGTCACGCAAGTGCTGATGGCCTGCGAAGTGCGCGTGCATGACGCCCGCATCGCCACCTTCGGCGAGCGCGTGGAGGACTTTTTCCAGCTGACCGACCGCCGCAATGCGCCGTTGAACGAGACACAGCAACAGCGTTTGTGGCAGGCTTTGCGGGAGCGGATCGGACCACAGAGCTTATCTGCGTAGCTCAGGTACTGCTGTACCACCCACGCTATGCAAGCTCGCGGGGGATGATTTCCCGCCAGGCCGTGCCAGCGGCTTGTCATCGTCAATCACCTTTTACTGTTTTGGCTGAAAACTGCCACCCAAGGCTGTGCCCTCATGTCCGCATCGCATACGTTTCTCAAGCTTGCCCGACAGCTTCATCTCTACATCGGCGTGTTCATCGCACCTGCCGTATTGTTCTTCGCCTTTACCGGCGGATTGCAGGTATTCGGCCTGCACGAATCTTCCCGCGGCAGCGACTACAAACCGCCGGCATGGCTGGCGGTGGCGGCGCAATTGCACAAGAAGCAAACGGATGTGTTGCCTCAGCGTCGCGCACGCCCCATGGAGAATGCTCCGCCTGCCGCGGCACCCGCGCCCGTCGTCAGCGCCGCGCCGTCGAACAAGCCGGCGGCACCGGTTCGGCATCCCTTGCCGCTGAAGATTTTCTCCGCCTTCGTGTCGCTGGGTTTGTTCGTATCGACCTTGCTTGGCCTGTATATGGCATACCGCTATACGCGCAAACATGTCGTGATCAGCGTGTTGTTGGTGGCGGGAACGATATTCCCCATCGTACTTACGTTGATTTGAAGCGCGGATGACGCTGGGTTAGCGCGTAGGCTTGGATGAAATCCCTGCCTTCATGCGCTTCCTGACGCGGGGATTTGATTCCAGCTCACAAAGCCAATTTGGGGTCTCGCGCGTCACCGACAGGCAAGTGGTTGTAATCTTCATGATCGACCCGAACACGAGTCTCGCTCATGCAGTCCATCGAAAACCTGATCAACGACGCCTTCGAGCGCCGCAACGACCTGACCCAGGCCGAAATCGAAACGCACCTGCGTCCCGCACTCACCCAGGTGATGGATCTGCTCGAATCGGGCGAGCAACGTGTCGCGGCCCCCGACGGGCAGGGTGGCTGGGTCGTCAATCAATGGCTGAAGAAAGCGGTGTTGCTGTATTTCCGCATCAACGGCAATCGCGTGGTGGATGGCGGACCTGCCATGGCCTTCGACAAAGTGCCGCTGCGTTTCCAGCACGGCAACGATGCGGAACTGGAAACGCTTGGCGCACGCGTGGTGCCTGGCGCACTGGTGCGCCGCGGTGCGCATGTCGCCAAGGATGCCGTGCTGATGCCCAGCTACGTAAACATCGGTGCCTACGTCGGCGCCGGCACGATGGTCGATACCTGGGCCACGGTCGGTTCATGCGCGCAGATCGGCGCGGGCGTGCATCTGTCCGGCGGCGTCGGCATCGGCGGCGTGCTGGAACCGTTGCAAGCCAATCCCACCATCATCGAAGACAACTGCTTCGTCGGCGCGCGTTCCGAAGTGGTCGAAGGCGTGATCGTCGAGCGCGGCAGCGTGATCGGCATGGGCGTGTTCCTGGGCCAATCCACGCGTATCTACAACCGGGCCACCGGCGAAGTGAGCTATGGCCGCATACCGGCGGGCAGCGTGGTGGTGGCCGGCAATCTTCCGGCGAAGGACGGCAGCCACAGCCTGTACGCGGCCATCATCGTCAAGCAGGTGGACGAGAAAACCCGCAGCAAGACCGGCATCAACGAACTGCTACGGAGCGGTGAGTAATGATCCAGCCAACCGTCACGCTGTATGGCCTTGCCAACTGCGATACTTGCAAGAAGGCACGCAACTGGCTGACACGCTTTGACGTGGCACACGAGTTCATCGACTACCGCGCGAATCCCGTGCCGCCAGCCACGCTGAAGGCATGGGCACAGCAGCTCGGGGGCTGGGAAAAGCTGGTCAACAAAGCCGGCACCACCTGGCGCAACCTGCTGCCGCAGCGCAAGAACCCCGGCTCCGATCCGGAGTGGACCTTGCTGCTGAAAGAATATCCCGCGCTGGTGCGCCGTCCGGTGGTCGTGCAAGCGGATGGCGCCGTGAGCGTAGGATTCACCGATAACGGTTTCAAGAAACTGTTCGGGCATCAGGGGTGATCTGGTCCATTCTGCGTAGACGGCATGATGTCCAGAAGGCCCGCAGGCTGTGCTGCGCGCCGCAGGGCAGACTGGCCGTCTGTTCAAGCTGCGCGGCACAGCCTGCGGGCCTTCTGGACATCACCCCATCATTTAAAATCCATGCGTTGGGGCCGGCACTGTCCGTTCGCATACTTTCGGTCCATCGTCTCGACAGACGGCCAGTCTGCCTTCGCCGATGGCCCTATGGTCTGCGAACGGGCAGTGCCGGTGACGTTTACGCAGAATGGACCAGAGCACCCCTATATGTCTGAGGTATTCGATCTCGCCATCGATCTGATCCGCCGCCGCTCCATCACGCCGGAAGATGCCGGCTGCCTGCCGGAAATCGGTGCGCGCCTGGCGCGGCTCGGTTTTCGCATCGAGCATCTGCGCTATGGCGACGTGGATAATTTCTGGGCCACGCATGGCGCGAACAATGCGCCGGGCGAGGGACCGTTGCTGATTTTTCTTGGCCACACCGACGTGGTGCCCAGTGGTCCGGAAGACGCCTGGCAGAGTCCGCCGTTCGAGCCGACCGTGCGCGATGGTCGACTCTATGGCCGTGGCGCGGCGGACATGAAAAGCGGCGTGGCGGCGATGACGATCGCGTTGGAGCGCTTCGTCGCCACGCATCCGGATCATCCCGGCCGAGTGGGCTTGCTGCTCACCAGCGATGAAGAAGGTCCGACCAATGTGGACGGCGTGCGGCGCATCGCTGCTTACTTGCGCGAGGTCGGCGAAAAGATCGACTGGTGTGTCGTCGGTGAACCTTCCTCCAAGGAGAAACTCGGCGACCTGATTCGTGTGGGGCGGCGTGGCTCCTTGTCCGGCACCTTGACGGTGCGTGGCGTGCAGGGACACGTGGCCTATCCGGACAAGGCGCTCAATCCGATTCATGCCTTTGCGCCCGCGCTGGCCGAGCTGGCCGCGGAGCGCTGGGACGAAGGCAACGCGGATTTTCCACCGACCTCGTTCCAGGTATCCAATCTCAATGCCGGTACTGGCGCGTCCAACGTCATTCCCGGCTCGCTCGTCGCGCTGATCAACTTTCGCTACAGCACGGCGAGCACGGCAGAGAATCTGCGCAAGCGCACCGAAGCGATCCTTGCCAAGCATGGCCTGGATTACACGCTCGAATGGATGCTCTCAGGCGAACCGTTTCTTTGTCCTTCGGGCGGCCGCTTGCGCGATACCGTGGTGCAGGTGTGCCGCGAGTTGTGCGGCACGGAGCCGGAGCAAAGCACGGGCGGCGGAACCTCGGATGGCCGCTTCATCGCACCGATGGGCGCGGAAGTGGTGGAGCTGGGGCCGGTCAATGCCACCATTCACAAGGTGGACGAATGCATTGACGTGGCGGAATTGGAGCGGCTGCCGGATCTCTACGCGGCGATCTGCGAGCGGATGTTGATACGGCCGCTTTGTTGATCTGTTGAGGCGTGCTGTGAAGATTTGTCTTTGGCGAACCGTCATGTCGGTGAAGGCCCACTGCTGTCCGGGGAAATGAAGTTCTTCAGAAATGCGCGGGCATAGCACCCGGCATCGAAAATTT
>NZ_DAIOEU010000098.1:5651-7728 GCF_036746095.1 Dyella sp. | reverse complement strand
GCTCGACAAGAAAATCGATACCGTTGCCGCAGCGCTCGACAAGAAGATCGACACCGTTGCCGCGGCGCTCAACAACAAACTCGATCTGGTGTTGGAGCTTATGGCAACGCGCGCTTGAATCACCGGGACATGCTTGCCTACGCAAGGCTGTGCGTCGTCATAACGCCACAGCCTGCGGCGGCGATGTGTTCCGTGATCATGTACGCCGTGGTAGAGTCGCCACTCCCACCAACCCACCGCCAAAAGGAGATGACAACATGACTGCACAACTGCGCTTCTCCCGCCGCGGGTCGTAGTTCGGGTTCATCGCGTCTATCGCATTCTTCAGTGTTCTGCCATCGTGGCAGATGGTCAATTTGACTATTTCCGACTGAAGGTATCCCGGTTCTTCTGTTTCGAGCAGCGCATTTGCGTTGTGTCCGAACTTCTGCCCGCCGTTCTTCATTCTTCTGAACGGAAATACTCATGGGCAATCCCCTTCAAACGCTGGCGGATGGCGTCATCTTGTGCGCGTCCGCCGAAACCTGGATCGAAGGCGAAGCGATCCAACAACTGAAACAAACTGCGACGCTGCCTGGCATGTTGCGCGTGGCCGGTATGCCTGATCTGCATCCGGGCCGTGGCTATCCGGTCGGCGCGGTGTTCTTCTCTCAAGACTGGCTGTATCCGGCCCTGATCGGCGGTGATATCGGCTGTGGCATGAGTCTGTGGCAAACCAACCTCGACGTACAACGCAATAGTGCGTCAAAGATGACGAAACATCTCGGATCAATCGACGGGCCGCTCGACGAAAGTTGGCATTCGCTGATTGTGGACTTCGGGTTGCAGGACCATGCCTTTGCATCGGCGCTTGGGACTATCGGCTCTGGCAACCACTTTGCGGAACTGCAGCGTATAGATGAAGTATTCGCGCCTGATGCGGTCCGTGACATGGGACTCGACACGGCTCGGCTGCAGCTTTTGGTGCATAGCGGTTCACGTGGATTCGGTCAGTCGATTCTTCAATCGCACGTACGCACGCATGGCCACAACGGACTGCAAGTCGACAGCCCGGAGTGCCGTTCCTACTTGGAGCGCCATGCCGAGGCGCTGAAGTTCGCCGTGGCTAATCGCCAACTGATTGCGCAACGCATGCTTGCCCGCCTACGCGGCGATGGGCGGTGCCTGCTGGACGTCAACCATAACCTGCTGTGCGAGGCGTTGGTTGATGGACTGTCAGGCTGGTTACATCGCAAGGGTGCAACGCCGACCGATCTGGGGGCGGTGGTGATTCCGGGTTCGCGTGGTGACTACAGCTATCTGGTGCAGCCCGTCCCGGAGTTATCGTCGGCGACGCTGCATTCACTGGCTCACGGTGCCGGTCGAAAATGGGCGCGCGGCGATTGCAAGAGTCGCCTCGCACATCGTTTCTCACTTGCGGACCTGGCGCGCACGCCGCTTGGCAATCGCGTGATCTGCGAGGACCGCGAGCTGCTGTACGAGGAGGCACCGCAAGCGTACAAGCCAGTCGAAAGCGTTGTGAAGGCGCTGGAAGCTGCTGGCGTGATCCGACGATTGGCGCGGCTTGCGCCAGTGCTCACTTACAAGACGGCGGGAGGCTGCTGCTGATGATCATGTTGCAAATATCTTCGGCGCAGGGGCCGGTGGAATGCCAGCTGGCAGTCAGCAAGGCACTGAGGCGCCTTGAGAACGAGGCCGGTAACCATGCCGTTACCGTCGAGTTGCTCGAACAGGAGGACGGGGAGCGCGGCGGCACGCTGCGATCTGTCTTGCTGGAGTTGCGCGGCGACGCTGCCGATGTTCTCGCCAGAAGCTGGATTGGCACCGTGCAATGGATTTGCGAAAGTCCGTACCGTCCGGGTCATCGGCGCAAGAACTGGTTCATCGGCGTGGAGCGGTGCGAGGCCGTGGACACGATGACGGATGGCGAAATTCGCTTCGAGGCGATGCGGGCGAGAGGACCGGGCGGTCAGCATGTGAACAAGACCAGCTCGGCCATCCGCGCAACGCATATTGCTACTGGCGTCTCGGTGCGCGTGGAAAGTGAGCGAAGCCAGCACGCCAATCGCAATCTTGC
>NZ_DAIOEU010000098.1:0-5551 GCF_036746095.1 Dyella sp. | reverse complement strand
CGCAAGTGAGATTCAACGCGGTGCGGTCACGCCGGGACAAGATGGCATCGAAGGCCGTACCGGCGCTGGCCAGTCACTCTTTTCCGGCGCCTGTGCAGATGCCATGCAGCTTGCGCAATCCCGTATAGAGTCCTTGGCGCTCCTCCGGCGTCAGCAACCGGATGACCGATGCCTGGCCACGTCGGGCTAGCGGAATGACCTGGGCGTGCAGTGCGGCGCCGGTGTCGCTGATCTTGCAGGCCAGTCGTTTGCGTGGCGTTGTGCCTTCCGACTCCAGCGTGACAAGGCCCCGGTCTTCGAGCAGGCGCAGGGTGCGGCTGACAAGCGCCTTGTCCGACGTCGATTGCTTGACCAGTTCGGCAAACGACATCGATTCGCCGTGCGCCAGCAAGGCCAGGATGCGCCATTCCGGCACCGTCAGATCGAACTGCGATGCATAGGGTTCGGTCACGCTATTGCGGAGCGCCGTGACCAGCTGACTCAGCATCGTGGTCAGGAAGTCGTTGACGGTGAGGCCGGTGCCGGCTTCGTCGAGAGTCGACCAGGGATCGCTGCCTTCGGACGTAGCCGGAGTGTGCTGGGTGGTGCTGGACATGAACGGGGCGCTAAGGAGGAATGCCGGAAATTCGGCTGGAAACCGCCTGCGATTGTCTCACACCGCTTGTTGTTCGCAACTTTGTGCTGGCGCGCGTGTGGTTTGCGTAGTGCGCTGCGGTGTCAATTGGTGTTTTGCTTAAGTTGATGAATCAACAAAGCCAACCTACATTGAACTCGTTCCTGATGTGAATCTAGGTTTCATATATAAAACACATCTGCTACTGTTTCCGGATGCATTGATGTGCCATGCGCGCATCGGCGATGTGGAGCATGGTATATCGATCCGTTGCTATCCACTGGCAAACCGAACGTTAGGCAGAAAGAGACCATGAACAAGGACACTCCCGCAGAGGAGACGCAGGACAAGTACATCGTGCCGGGCCTCGAGCGGGGACTGCGGCTGCTGGGCGAATTCAGCAGCAAGGACCGCACGTTGTCGGCGGCGGAACTGGCGAGGCGGCTGCAGGTGCCGCGCTCGACGGTGTTCCGGCTGCTCGCCACGCTGGAAATGATGGGATTTGTGGAGCGCACCGATGGTGGCCGGGAATTCCGGCTTGGCATGGCGGTACTGAGGCTCGGATTCGATTACCTGGCATCACTGGAACTGACTGAGTTGGGGCGGCCGCTGCTGGACCGCCTGCGGGACGAGATTCACTACCCGTGCAATCTCGTCGTGCGTGACGGGCGGTCGATCGTGTATGTCGCCAAGTCGGTGGCGGCGCGGCCGTTCACGAGCACGGTCAACGTTGGTACGCGCCTGCCCGCGCATGCCACGGTGCTGGGCCGGGTGCTGCTGGAAGATTTGACGCTGAACGAACTGCGCGAGTTGTACCCGGAGCCGCGTCTCGAAGTGTTTTCGGAAAGCACGCCGCGCACGGTGGAGGAACTGTACGAAATGGTGCAGCGTGATCGCCATCGCGGATACGTGCTGCACGAAGGTTTCTTCGAAGCGAGCATTTCGACGATTGCCGCGCCGGTGCGCGACCGCACCACACGTGTGGTGGCGGCACTCGGCGCCACGATACCGGCAGCACGGATCGATCCGGCATTGCTCGATCCGATGGTGGAAAAAGTACGTGAGGCAGCGGCGGAATTGTCGCGCCTGCTGGATTACCGGCCAGACGTGAGCGGCAGGGTGGCTGGCGGATGAGTTAGCCGCGCCCCCAAACTGGCAGGAAGAGAAATATGCAGGACCGTCGCCCCCAAACCAGTGCTACTGACCGCGCCCTCGTCATTCGGCGACGCAAGCCGCGATGGCTCGTCATCGTGGCGGCCATTGCCGGCGCGGCCGGTATGGCCATGAGCGCCACGGGCAGGGCGGCGGAGCCTTGCCCGGCGGTGCGTATCGTCGTGCCGTTTCCGGCCGGTGGAGCCGCCGATCAACTGGCGCGCACCGTGTCGCAAGGCTTGCAGCAACGCAAGGGCACGACCATCGTGGTCGATAACAAGCCGGGCGCCAACGGCAATATCGGCATCGATGCGGTACGCCGTGCCGCTGGTGACGGATGCACATGGCTGGTGGTGCCGGCCGGCAACCTGACGATCAATCCGACGCTGTTTCCCGCGCTGTCCTACAACGTCGCGCGCGATTTCAGGCCGGTATCGTTACTGGCCAGTTCCCCGAACGTCCTTGCGGTACATCCGTCGGTGAAGGCGCGCAATGTTGCCGAGCTGGTGGCGCTGGCAAAGCAGGCCGACCAGAGCAAGACGCCGATGGGCTACGCAAGCCCCGGCGTCGGCAGTGGCCTGCACCTGGCGGGCGAGCTGTTCCGCCACAAGGCTGGTGTTGCCATGCTGCATGTCCCGTACAAAGGCACCACGCAGGCCGTGAACGATGTGGTGGGTGGTCAGGTACCGGTGTTGTTCGGAACCTGGCCGACGCTGGCACCGTTTGTACAGTCCGGCGCCTTGCGTGCGATCGCCGTCACGCAGTCCACGCGGTCACCGGCCGCACCGAATGTACCGTCGCTGGGTGAGCAGGGCATGCCAGGCATCGACGTCAGTTCCTGGTACGCGCTGCTGGTGCCGTCCGCTACGCCGAAGCCGATGGCCGACGCACTGTCCGCCGATATTCACGCGCTGTTCACCACGCCAGCGGTGCGCGGCGACTTGCAGCGCCAGGGACTGGAACCCGTGGCGAGCACCCCCGAAGCACTGGCCGCACGCATTCGCGATGAAACCGCGGCCTGGGCCACGTTGATCCGCACGTACCACATCACGGCGGAATAAGCCCCGCGCCGGCAAGGCGCATCCCTTCCCGAACACTATCCCGAGTCGTATCTGGCCGCACCCTGCGCCGTGCAGGGCGGCGTGCGGCCGTCATTCTCCTGCACCAGCGAGGCAATCATGGACTTTGTGTTGAACGGAAAAGCGACCCGCTTCGACGGCGACGGCGATACGCCGCTGCTGTGGGTGATTCGCGACGATGCCGGCCTGACCGGCACCAAGTACGGCTGTGGTATCGGCGCCTGCGGGGCGTGCACCGTGCATGTCGACGGCAATGCGCAGCGGTCCTGTGTGACGCCGGTCTCCACGGTGGCAGGCCGCAACGTGACGACGATCGAAGGATTGTCGCCAAATCGATCTTCAGCAGTGCAAAAGGCGTGGATCGCCAAGGACGTTCCGCAGTGCGGCTATTGCCAGTCAGGCATGGTGATGGCGGTCAGTGCGCTGCTCAAACAGAACCCGCACCCCACCGACAAGGACATCGATGCCGCGGTCAGCAACCTGTGCCGCTGCGCCACTTACCATCGCATCCGGGAGGCCGTTCATGCCGCAGCAAAGTGAAGCGCTGACGAGTCCGTCGCGTCGCGGATTCCTCAAAGGAAGCGCGGCGCTGGCCGGTGCGCTCTGCATTCCATTGCCGGTGCTGGCCAGCCGCACCGTCGACAGCGGCCCGCATGGCACGCATGAGATTACCGACTGGATCTGGATCGAGCCGAACGGCAAGATCACACTCGGACTGTCGCAGTGCGAATGCGGCCAGGGCGTCTACACGGGGATGCCGCAAATCCTGGCTGACGAGCTTGACGCCGACTGGCAGAACATCACGGTGACCTTTGTGACCGGGCGCGATGCCTATCGCACGGGCGCGGCCTATGAGGAACCGCAGCAGTTCGTGGGTGCGTCGATGTCGGCCACGCTGTTCTACCAGCGCCTGCGCATCGCCGGGGCGCAGGCGCGCGAGGTGCTGACGCTGGCCGCGGCAAAGCGGCTGCAGGTGCGTCCCGGCCAGTGCTATACGGACAAGGGCCGCGTGTATCACGGGGGTACCGGTCGCTCGCTGGGCTATGGCGAGCTTGCCGAGGACGCCGCGAAACTGCCGCTGAATCCTGCGCCGCGTCTCAAGAACGAAGCCGCGCACAAGCTGATCGGCAAGGACCTGCAACGGCTCGATACACCGGCCAAGGTCGACGGCTCGGCCGAGTTCGGTATCGATGTGCGCGTGCCGGGCATGCTCTATGGCGCGTTGAAGATGCCGCCCACTGTCACGGGCAAGGTAACGGGCATCCGCAATGCCGATGCCGTGAAGGCCATGCCTGGCGTTCAGGCCGTGGTGCAGGCGCCCGACGCCGCGATTGTGGTGGCCACGAGCTACTGGCTGGCAAAGAAGGGCGCCGACGCATTGGAACTCGACATCGATCCCGGTGCGGCGAAGAACCTCGATAGCGACAACATCCTGGCCGCGCGCCAGGCTGCGCTCGGTGCGCAGCAAGCGGTGGTGGCTACGCGCCTGGGTGACCCCGATGGCGTACTGGCTGCGGGCGGCAAGGTTGTGGAAGCGGACTATCACACGCCCTATATCGTGCACGCGACGATGGAATCGGTGAACGCGACCGTGCATGTGCGGGACGATGCCATCGAGGTGTGGGGGCCGATCCAGGGGCAGGACTTCGTGCGCAATGCGCTGGCCAAGCTCTATCAGCGCAAGCCGGAGACGATCATCGTTCACACCACGTTCCTGGGCGGCAGCTTCGGGCGCAAGTTCCTGCCGGATTTCGTGGTGCATGCCGCGCGTGCGTCGGCGGCGATAGGCAAGCCGGTCAAGGTGATCCGCTCGCGCGAGGATGACATCCGGCATGGCTTCTACCGCCCCGGCGTGTCGGGCCGCTTCCGCGCTGTGCTGGACGAAAAGGGCCTCCCGCGCGCCATGCATGCGCGCCTGACCGGCCAGTCGCTCTATGGCGTGATCAAGGCCGAGCGCATGGCCAGCAACGGTGGCTGGGATGAGACGATGCTTGAGGCGATCTACGACTGCGTATATCGCGTGCCGAACCTGAAAGTCGACATGATCGACGTGAAGCAGCCGATTCCGGTCAGCTTCATGCGCAGCGTGGGCTCCACGTCGAGCATCTTCATGCTGGAGAGCTTTGTCAACGAGATGGCCGATGCGGCCGGCATGGACCCGTACCGCTATCGCCGCGCGTTGCTGGCGCACAGCCCGCTCGCGATTCGTACGCTCGACGCGGCGGCCAGGGCAGCCAACTGGGATCGCAAGCCGGCCCCAGGCGTCACGCGCGGCTTTACGTTCAATCTCTATACGGGCCGTGGCGAAGCATTCCAGACCTATGTGGCGATGGCGCTCGAACTCGTGCGGGAAGGCAAGACCTTCAGGGTAAAGCGGGTGGTGTGCGCGGTGGAGTGCGGCAGGTCGATCAACCCGAACCTGATCCGCGCCAATATCGAAGGCGGTATTGGCTTTGCGCTGACCAACACGCTCAAGAGCGAAGTCACGTTCAAGGCGGGCGTGGTCCAGCAGAGCAACTTCCACGACTATCCGCTGCTGCAGCTTGCCGAGATGCCGAAGATCGAGGTGGTGATCGTCGACAGTGATCGCCCGCCACAAGGGTGCGGTGAAGTTTCCCTGGGGCCGGTGGCACCCGCCGTGGCGCACGCGCTGTATCAGGCCACGAAGGCGCGCCGGCGGTCCATGCCGATGAAGCTGGAGGCGTAG
>NZ_DAIOEU010000097.1:0-7861 GCF_036746095.1 Dyella sp. | reverse complement strand
TTCTTCTTCCTTGACATGGAAGGGGTCACAAGTTCGATCCTTGTACCGCCCACCAATTAAATCAGCGACTTGGTCTGTTTGGACCGAGGCTGGAAGAGCAAAAATCCAAGAGCTGTCCTCCACGAGGGCAGCTTTTTTGTTGCGTGTCGTAGGCGCAGTACGGTTCTGGACGAGTTCGGCAGAGCTCGTTTGTAGTACTAATCTGACAATCTGTCGGGCTTCTTCCTGATTTTTTGCGGTCTCCTTCCCGTGCACTCTGTCCTCGCCGGTTGGCCATTCCTCTGCGAGACCGGTGGTTAGCAACTTTGAGCTTCATTGACCCCCTAGGATGAAGCTTCTGGCCCCCGCAAGGGGGCCTTTCTATTGCACACATTGCCAATGGGCTGCGCCAGCGTTGACGCATGGCGAGCGGCTGCTGACCTACGTTTTTTAGTATCAGTCCTATGTCTTGGATGTACGAAGATTCCTATGATCCCTACATCCGATCAGGAAATAGCCTGACGCGACAGACGCCAACGCAACGAGGGCGATATCGGGATAAAGAGGGACGGGCGCCAAGCCGTGGAAGTCATCCATCACGTGAGGACACGATCATGCGTATCGCCATTCTCGAAGACACCGTGAAGCAGGCCTATACCGTCGCCAGCTGGCTGAGCCGGGCGGGTTATGAATGCGTGATTCGCCACGATGGCGACAGTTTTGTGCGCATGCTTGAGCACGAGCCGGCCGACGTCCTGCTGCTGGATTGGGATGTTCCCGGCAAGTGCGGCATCGAAGTGCTGAAGTGGGCGCGCGCCATGCGTGAGCACTGCGACGTACCCATCATCATGCTGACCCAGCATGATGGCGAAAGCAGCATCGTGCAGGGCCTGGACGCTGGCGCTGACGACTATGTAGTGAAGCCGGCGCGTGAACAGGAACTGGTTGCCCGCATCCGCGCGCAAGTACGCAAGTACTATCCGGAAAACATGCGCGCAAAAAAGATCAAAGTAGGTCGCTATACGCTGGATGCCGAAGCACGCAGCGTGATGGTGGACGGGGTGGACGGCCAAAAGATAGTGAGTCTGCCGCAGCGTGAATTCGAGCTTGCGATGCACTTTTTCCGCAAGGTTGGCTGCGTAGTGACCAAGAGTGAACTGAGCGAAAAGATCTGGGGCCAGAGCGATTCCCGATACGACGCCACCCTGGCCACATATGTCAGCAAGCTACGCAATGCACTGCAGTTGCGGGCCAGGAACGGCATGCTGCTTTCCACCGTGTATAGCCATGGCTATCGCCTGGAGGAACTGCTGCAACCAGGGCGCCGGCAAGCCACCGTTGCTGGCTTGAGAGCATCGGCGAAGCGAGTCGCAGTAGGACATTGAATTGCTAGATCGGGTTGTCGCGGCTCAATCGTTGCAGCCTGCGACTGTCATTCAGGCTTTCTCGCCTAACCCGCTCTTTGTAGAAAGAAGACAAAGCCGCATCGCTGCACACGGAGCGCCAGATGTTGCCGAGCGAAGCCAACATGCGCCGCGTTTCCCGCACCGCTTGGGCGCGAATCTTGGTCATCGGCCTATTGTTGTTGATGGCCGCATTCAGCTGGCATCCGATGGGAGCTTCGATGTCGGGTGCCTTCGACAAGATCTGGTTTGATACGGCTTCCACGTTGTTTGCCCACCCCGGCTCCGATCAGGTCGCGGTTGTGCTGATCGATGAGAAAAGCTTGGGCGAAAACGGCGCTGAGGGTGTTGCCGCACGCACCAACGCGCTGGTGCAACGCCTCGATCAAGCCGCAAGCATCGTCCTCGACTATTCCCTTGCCGACGACGTGCATGCCGATGCGCTGGCGACCAGCATGGCGCACAACGGCCGCGTTGTATTGCCGATGGCCGGAGGCCAGAAGGCGGACATGTTGCCGACAGTGCTTGCGGCGGCTGCCGCTGGACGCGGGCAGCGGCATGTCACCGTAGGGCATTACGGCGTGGTGACCGGCTTTGTGCCTCGTCTGCCTGCCGGACAAGGTGGCTATCCAAACATCGTGCTTGAGGCGATTCGCATTGCCGGTGCTGGTCACGTGCATGAGCAATCGCATGCGCATCAGCGGTCCTATGCACTATCGCTTGCACCATCGCGCACCGATGCGGTGTTGGTGATGCCGGGAAAGCCGCAACAGTTGCCGCATTATTCCTTGGCGGATGTGCTCGATGGCCGCGTACCCGCAGGCGCATTCGTTGACCGCATCGTCTTTGCGGGTGAGGCACTGGGCGAAGACGCCGGTTTCCAGATTTCCTCGCTGAATATGGATGCCGTATCACGCCCGCAACTGGATGCGCTGATAACCGATGCAGTGCTCAGCGGCAACATGGCCAGCGAACTGCCTGGCACGGTCGCCATGCCGATCTATCTGGCGATCGCCCTGGGCATGGTGCTGATCTGTGCATTGATGCCGGGGCGTTGGATGCATGCCGCTGCCTTGGGCTGGTTTGCGCTGATGTTCTTGTTGCCGATGCTGTTGTTGGCGACATGCCATCAATGGTTTGGAGTGGGGCTGCTGCCTCTGGTGTGTGTCTTGATCTATGCGCATTTTGCCTGGGAGCGTTTGCGCCGGACGCAAAACCTGTTGGAGCGGGAGGTGGACAAGTTGCGTGCGATCGCCTCGGCGGTGGGTGGGGTCGAGGTCGCTACGTCCATGCCGGCGCCATCTGGCCGGCGCAGTGATCCGTTGCGCGATGTACGACTGGCGCTGCGCGAAATCCGTAGCCTGCAAAGCACCTTCGTCAGCCTGGTCAACCAATTGCCGCATCCGGTATTCGTAGTGGTAAATCGCAAGATATCGGTATGGAACGCCAAGGCGGTGGAGATGCTGGCGGAGTCGGCAGCTTGCGATGCTGGCGCGTCGCTGGGTGAGGTGCAGCAACTGGTGAGCCGATATTGCCAAGGCGCAGAAAGCGACAGCGTGGAGATCCGATTTGAAGGGCGCGAACATATGCTGTTGTATGTGCCTTATGCCGGCGCCGATACGGGGTTGCATTCCCACCCGGAAGAGCAGCAGTCATCATCCCTGGTTTGCCTTATCGACATCACTGACATCAAGCAAGGCATCGCGCACGACAAACAGGCCTTGCGCCATATCGCGCACGACTTGCGCAGTCCGCTCTCTACCATTCTCTCGCTGATCGAGGAGCGCGCCGAAGGGCTGCATCGCGATGTGCCGCATGATCGCGCCTTTCTGGAAGATTTGCGCCGGCAAGCCGAGTATTCGCTGCGAGTAGCCAAGGATTTTCTGCAGCTCTCGCGCGCCGAACAGATCCAGCGCGAGAGCTTTGCGCCGGTGACCTTGCTGGATATCGCTACCGAGGCGATGGATCAGCTATGGCTCGCAGCCAGGGACAAGGCGATCGAGTTGATAGGCCCGGAGTGCGATCGGCAGGACACGGCGATCATGGGTAACCCGGACATGCTGATCCGTGCCCTGGTCAACGTGATCGACAACGCGCTCAAGTATTCGCCCTCGCATACCGCCATTACGGTGCGCCTGCTGGATGAAGGCGAGGAGGGCCTGGTGCTGCACGTCATCGATCACGGCATGGGTATCGCTGAGGACAACCTGCCGCACCTGTTCGAGCCCTTCTTCCAGGTTGGGGGCGGCCAACGCAACGGGGACATGGGCGTCGGGCTGGGGCTACCATTCGTGAAAGCCGTGATCGAACGGCATGGTGGCTCCATCACCGTGGCCAGCCAGCTCGGGCAGGGGACTGATTTCCGGATCGTGTTGCCGCATGCCTAGACCGCGTTTGTTGCTGCGCCCATTCGCCGCAACCGCTGACGCCAACAACCAATCCACGTAACATCCGGCGCGTCACCATTGCCGCGCGGAGCCGCCATGACGTACCTGTGGATCAAAAGCCTGCATGTCGTGTTCGTGATGGCCTGGATCGCGGCGGTGTTTTACCTGCCGAGAATCCTTGTGAATATCGCCGAGGCGGGCGACGAGCCGGCGGTGAAGGCGCGCCTGTGTCTGATGGGGCGCCGGTTGTATCGCTTCGGCCATAATCTGTTTGGTATCGCTTTTCTGTTCGGCCTGGCGTTGTGGCAAGGCTGGCGCGTCTTTCCGGGCACGCTGCCAAACGTCGTGGGGCCTTTGCATTGGATTGATGCCAAACTCACGTTGGTGGCTTTGCTGCTGGCCTATTTCATTTGGACAGGCCGCTTGCTCAAGCGCAGCGAGAACGGCGGCGAGCTGCCATCGGCGCGCACCTTACGATTGTTGAACGAATTGCCGATTGTGCTGCTGCTTGGCGTGGTGTTTTTCGTGATCGCCAAGCCGTTCTAGATGCATTCCCCGTGGCAGTGATGTCCGTTTCGCGAGAGTGATCGCAACGAGGAGACTACGCAGCGATGTGGTGATATTCGCGATACCACTTCACGAACTTCGCCACCCCGTCCTCGATTGACGTATTCGGCGCGTAACCTACATCGCGCCGCAGCGTCGATACGTCTGCCCAGGTGTCGGGCACGTCGCCCGGTTGCATCGGCAGCAGGCGTTTTTCCACCGTGCGTCCCAAATTTCGCTCCATGAGCTCGATGAAGTGCATCAGCTGTACCGGCTGATCGTTGCCGATGTTGTACAGGCGATACGGTGCGCTGGAGGTACCCGGATTCGGGTATGTGGCGTCGTAATTCAGGTCGGGCCGGGCGATGTGATCGAGCGTGCGTATCACGCCTTCGACGATGTCGTCGACATAGGTGAAATCGCGGCTATGGTTGCCGTGGTTGAAGACGTCGATCGGCTCGCCACGCACGATGCGGTCGGCGAACAGGATGGGCGACATATCCGGGCGACCCCACGGACCATAGACGGTAAAGAAACGCAGGCCGGTAGTGGGCAGGTCATACAGATGGCTATAGGTATGCGCCATCAGTTCGTTGGCCTTCTTGCTGGCGGCATACAGGCTGACCGGATGATCGACGGCGTCTTCGACGGCGAACGGCAATTTGCGGTTGGCGCCATAGACCGAGCTGGACGAGGCGTAGACCAGGTGGTCCACCTTGTGGTGGCGACAGGCTTCCAGAATGTTGACGAAGCCAACCAGATTGCTTTGCGCATAGGCGTGCGGATTTTTCAGCGAATAACGCACGCCGGCCTGCGCGGCAAGATTCACCACCCGCTGGGGCTGGAAATCATGGAAGACCTGGTTCACGGCCCCGGCATCGGCCAGGTCGCCACGCAGATGCGTGTAATGCGGGTGCGTGGCGAAGCGAGCCAGGCGCGCTTCTTTCAGCGCCGGATCGTAGTAGTCGTTGTGGTTATCGATGCCATGAACCTGATCGCCCCGGGCCAGAAGACGTTCCGTGAGGGCAGCGCCAATGAAGCCGGCCGAGCCGGTGACGAGTACACGCATCGCAATGTCCTTGAGGTGAGCCGCCTATTGTATAGCTGGCAGGTCGTCGCGGAATTGACACGGCCGCTGCGCTAAACTAGCGTTCGGTTCCCGACTTTCGAGACTAAGGTGGCCCGCGCCCCGGCGCCGGTCGAGTGTGCGACATGGCAACTACGAGCTTCCATCACTGACTTTCGCCACACCTGTCTTTCCATGAAAAGGGCGCGTGCGGCGCCTTTTTTGTTTTTCGAGATATCACGCCATGATCGAAATCACGCTACCCGACGGCAGCAAACGCCCCTTTGACCATTCCGTCACGGTGCAGGACGTGGCCGCCTCCATTGGCGCCGGCCTGGCCAAGGCCACCCTGGCCGGCAAAGTGGACGGCAAGCTGGTCGACGCCGGCTTCATGATCGACCATGACGCGAGCCTGGAAATCGTCACCGAGAAAAGCCCGGAGGCGTTGGAGATTCTTCGTCACTCCACCGCGCATCTCCTGGCTCAGGCCGTGCAGCGCCTGTTCCCCGGTGCGCAGGTCACGATCGGCCCGGTGATCGACAACGGCTTCTATTACGACTTCGCCTACGAACGCCCTTTTACCCCCGATGATCTGGTGAAGATCGAGGCGGAGATGGAGAAGATCGTGAAGGAACAGCTGCCCGTTACGCGCAGTGTGAAGTCGCGCGATGACGCGGTCGCGTTTTTTCGCGGCATCGGCGAGGCCTACAAGGCCGAGATCATCGAAAGCATTCCGTCCAATGAAGAGCTTTCGCTCTACACGCAGGGCGAGTTCACCGACTTGTGCCGCGGTCCGCACGTGCCTAATACGGGCAAGCTGCGCGCGTTCAAGCTGATGAAGGTGGCCGGCGCGTATTGGCGCGGCGACTCCAACAACGCCATGCTTACGCGCGTCTACGGCACGGCGTGGTTGAACGACAAGGACCTGAAGGCCTACCTGCATCAGCTGGAGGAAGCCGAGAAGCGCGACCATCGCAAGATCGGCAAGGCCCTTGATCTGTTCCACCAGCAGGAAGAAGCGCCCGGCATGGTGTTCTGGCATCCCAACGGCTGGGCCATCTGGCAGACGGTGGAGCAGTACGTGCGCGGCGTGTACCGCAAGAGCGGCTACCAGGAAGTGCGCGGTCCGCAGATCATGGACGTGAGCCTGTGGAAGAAGTCCGGCCACTGGGACAACTACCAGGAAAACATGTTCTTCACGGAATCGGAAAAGCGCACCTATGCGCTCAAGCCGATGAACTGTCCCGGCCACGTGCAGATCTACAACACTTCGCTGCACAGCTATCGCGACTTGCCCGTGCGCTACGGCGAATTCGGCGGTTGCCATCGCAACGAACCGTCGGGCGCACTGCACGGCATCATGCGCGTGCGCGCTTTCACGCAGGACGACGGTCACATCTTCTGCACGGAAGAACAGATTGAATCGGAGGTCACTGCGTTCCACCAGCAGGCCATGAAGGTGTACGCCGACTTCGGCTTCGAGGACATCGCCCTGAAGATCGCCATGCGCCCGGACAAGCGCCTGGGTAGCGACCAGGTGTGGGATCGCGCCGAAAATGCCCTGCGCGCCGCGCTGCGTGCGGCCGGCGTACAGTGGGAAGAGTTGCCGGGCGAAGGCGCGTTCTACGGGCCGAAGATCGAATACCACATGAAGGATTCGATCGGCCGTGCCTGGCAGGTCGGCACCATGCAGGTGGATTTCATGATGCCCGAGCGCCTGGGGGCCGAGTACGTCGACGAACATAGTCAACGGAAACATCCGGTTATGCTGCATCGGGCGATCGTGGGCTCGATGGAGCGCTTCATCGGCATCCTGATCGAGCATCATGCTGGTAATCTGCCGGCTTGGCTGGCTCCGGTGCAGGCGCAGGTCTTCAGCATTACCGATGCGCAATCCGACTATGTGCGGCAGGTGACGCAAACCCTTGTCGACAAAGGCTTCCGCGTAAAGGCGGATTTGCGCAACGAAAAGGTCGGCTATAAAATCCGCGAACATACGTTGCAGAAAGTGCCCTACCTGCTTGTGGTCGGCGATCGCGAAAAGGAATCGGGGGCGGTTTCTGTGCGTACCCGTTCGGGAGAAGACCTTGGCAGCATGCCACTGACCAGCTTCATCGAACGCCTGGAGGCCGAGACGTGGCGCTGATGCCACGTTGGCCGAATTCAACATCTTCTGGAGGATAGTGGTATCGCCACCACCGAAACTAAGGGCAACCGTCGCAACCATGAAATCCGCGTGCCGCGCGTGCGTGTGATCGGACCGGATTCCGAGCAGCTCGGCATCCTGACCCGCGACGAGGCACTCAAAGCTGCCGAGGAAGCGGGGCTCGATCTGGTCGAGATCCAGCCGAATGGCGACCCGCCGGTCTGCCGCATCATGGACTACGGCAAGTTCAAGTTCGAAACCCAGAAGAAGGCCCAGGCCGCCAAGAAGAAGCAGAAGCAGGTCGAGATCAAGGAAGTGAAGTTCCGTCCGGTCA
>NZ_DAIOEU010000096.1:0-9486 GCF_036746095.1 Dyella sp. | reverse complement strand
CTCTTCCAGGCGCTTGACGATGACGCGATCGTGCAGCGGACGCAGTTTGCTCATGAGATGCACTCCAGCTATGGATGGATGGAAAAAAGGGGTGACCCCGGACCGGCCTTGGTGCCGTTGTTAGCACTCGAGGTACGTGAGTGCCAATTCTAATCACCAAAAAAACCCCTGCAATAGGGGCCGGACGGGTCGTGCCAGGGTTAATGGGGGGAACGTGAGGGCTTTCAAGGCCTACCAACGAAACGACGCGGTTTTGAAATTCGGGATCGACACCGGCGGTAAAAATGCCGACGATGGCCCGTTTCCAGCTGAGCAGACGGGCACCAGGCCGTGACCACGGAGCATACATTACGCGAGCAGGTCGTCGCCTACGGCCTGAAGCTGACCCCTTCGGGCTTGAGCCAGGGCACCTCCGGCAACCTGAGCGTGCGCCATGGCGACGGCTTCCTGATCACCCCCAGCGGCACGCCCTACGAGGAGATCACGCCCGCCGCTGTCGTGCAGGTGGCGATGGACGGCAACCATGCGCCGGGCCTGCGCCCTTCCAGCGAGTGGCGCTTCCACCGCGATATCTACGCCGCGCGTCCCGACGTGCATGCCGTGGTGCATGCCCATCCGCCCTACAGCACGGGGCTGGCGATGTGTCGCATGGATATCCCGGCGGCGCATTACATGATCGCGGTGAGCGGGGGCGATTCCATCCGCTGCGCCGGTTACTACACCTATGGCACGCAGGAGCTCTCCGATGCCGTGGTGCAGGCGCTGGATGGCCGCCTGGCCTGCCTGCTGGCCAACCATGGCATGATCGCGACCGGCGCCACCATGGAGCAGGCGATGTGGCGCGCGATCGAGGTGGAAACGCTGGCCCGGCAGTACACGATTGCCTTGCAAGCGGGCAAACCGGTGATGCTGCGCGACGACGAAGTCACGCAAGTGATCGAGAAATTCGGAAACTACGGCTTGATGTCCAGGAAGTAGCGCACGCCATGTCCGATCCGAACGACGTCCTGCTCTGTTATTGCACCTGCCCCAATGCCGCCAGCGGACAACAGCTGGCTGATGCGCTAGTCGGTGAGTCCTTGGCGGCCTGTGTCAATCGCATTCCAGGCATTCATTCGACTTACCGCTGGAAAGGCGAGGTCACCACGGATGCCGAGGAACTGTTGCTGATCAAGACCACCGTGGCGCGCTTCGATGCGCTGAAAGAGCGCGTGCTCGCCTTGCATCCCTACGAACTGCCGGAGCTGATCGCGGTTTCGGTGGAACACGGTCACGCAGCTTATTTGGATTGGGTGCGCGCCGCCGGCGAACCGTAAGCGGGATGCCCAACCCCGCTACGCACTGCCACTCTCCCGCCAAAGTACTGGTCAAGCGGTCAAGGGGCGCCGAGCGCCTTCAACTCGTTCGGCAGCTGCGCATCCACGCCTTCGATACGTCGCACCACATGGCCTTGCGCGTCGATCAGCAGCAAGGTCGGTACGTGCATGACGCGAAAGCGGCGAAACAATGTGCCGGACGCATCCAGCGCCAACGGCATCGCCACATGATGCTCGCGCTGATACGCAAGCAGGTCATCCTTGCCCGCCCATAGCCCTGATGCGATGCCAAGCCAGCGCACCTGGCTGTCGCGCGACAACGCTGCCACTTGCCTGCGCACTGCCTTGCAGCTCGTGGCAAGCGCAGGACGACTGTTGGCGAGATAGGTTTCGCACCACGGCGAAAGGAACACCAGCACCGTGGGATGCGCGTGTTGCGCATCGAGGTGAAATGGCTCGCCATTGACCGTTGGCACGATGAGATTCGTGACATGCTCCGAATCATCCTCAACCGAACCATGGCTGGCGGCGATGCCCGCCCCGGGTGCGGACGCGGACGTACGCGCCGCCTGCAAGGCTGCCGTCAGCTTCGCATTGACTTCGTGACCGACATACAGCACACGTCCATCTTTGCCGATCACCACATGCTGCGGCGTCACGCGCAAATGAAAGGCGTCGCCGATGGAGCCATCGTCAAAGACGATCGGCATCTTCAATCCCATCGCCTTCCGATATTTGCGCACGTCTTCCACGGTATCGTCGAAGCCGACGTCAATGGCGATCACCGCAAGATCCGAACCCGCGTGCTCATACACATCCTTCAGATGCGGCATCTGCTCGCGGCAGGGCACGCACCAGGTGGCCCAGAATTTCAGGTACACCGCCTTCTTGCCGTAGTAGCTGGCCAGGTCGATGGTCTGGCCATCGATGGTTTTCAGCACCAACCTGGGCGCCGGTGTGCCGACGAGGCCACGCGCGGCGGCCTGCGCATGCTGTTCGCCGGTTTCGGCATGCAGCGACGTTTGAAATCCGCCTAGCAAGATCAACAAGAACGAGACAAGGATACGCACGGCAATCTCCCTGGGTGACATGCCCATGTTGGCGATCCAGCGCCGTTGTCTTAAGGTCCACTTCGCGGTAAATGCAGGGAACCACCTTGCTCCACCACTCCCCTCGCCCGCGCAGTCGCGGGGCGACGGATCTGCAGTTTCCCAAAGCCGGAACGCAAAGCGACTACCGGTCCATGAGTTCGACCAACCGGCGAACTCCTTCGCCGATGCGTTGCACGTCGGCTGCGCCCAGGCCAAACCCGACGCCATTCACGGCAGCAGGATCCAGCGCGCAGAGATTCAACGCATCCAGCCGTATGCCGTTGTCGGCCGCGCGTTCGACCAAGGCGATCGCATCGATGGATGCGGGCAAGCTCGCCGCAACGTGCAGGCCAGCATCGGAAGACCACAGGCGGAACAGGCCGCGGGAATGCTGCTGGAGAGCATCAAGCAGCACGTCGCGACGTTCGGCGTAGATCTTGCGCATATGGCGCACATGCCGCGCCAAGTGGCCTTCGGCGATGAATGCCGCGAGCGTATCCTGCACCATCACGTTGCCATGCCAATCCGACTGGTACTTCGCGCTCGCCAATGCCGCGCACAACCACGGCGGCACCACCGCATAGCCCAGGCGCAAGGACGGAAACAGGCATTTGGAAAACGTGCCGATGTAGCAAACGGCATCGCCACGATCCAGTGTCTGCAACGCATCGAGCGGCCGGCCGCTGTAGCGGAATTCGCTGTCGTAATCATCTTCAATGATCACCGCACCGCGCGAGCGCGCAAAATCCAGCAACGCCACGCGGCGACGCGGCGACATCACCACGCCGAGCGGAAACTGGTGCGAGGGTGTGACGTAGACGATGGCCGCATCGCCCGGCAGTTCTTCCACGACCAATCCTTCTGCATCCACTGGCACCCCGACGATGCGCGCACCGGACGCCATAAATACGCTCCGCAACGGAGCGTAGCCGGGATCTTCCACCGCCAGGACGGTTTTCCCTGGGGTCACCAATACGCGCGCCAGCAGATCGAACGCTTGTTGCGCGCCATTGGTCACCACGACGTCGTCAGGTTCGCACGCCACCGCGCGCGCAAACGAGATATGGCTGGCGATCGCCTCACGCAGCGCGGGGTTGCCTTGCGGATGGCCATACAGTGGCGCGGCTTTCGACAGGTGGCGCAACGCGCGCGCAGAAAGGCGCCGCCATACGTCGTAGGGAAAGGGACGGCCATCGGGAAGGCCGAGACGGAAATCGTACGGGAATGCACCCCGTTGCATTGGCGTCGGCATCGCGATCGCGCCCCGCCAATACGGCGCCAGTCGATGCTCGTTGCGCGCCACCGTGGCCGGCGCCGGCGCGGCTTGCCGCCTTGCGGCCACGTCGGCCACGAAGTTGCCGGCGCCGCGCCGGGCCACGATGTAGCCCTCGCTGAGCAATAAATCGTAGGCCGCCACCACGGTATTCCTGGACACGCCCAGGGCATCGGCCAGCGCGCGCGTCGCCGGCAGGCGCAGGCCGGCTTTCAGCCGTCCATCCAGGATCGCCGCATGCAATTGCCCGTGCAGCGCCGCCAGGCGCTGGCGAGAGCCGCGGTCCGGCAGCTCCAGCGGAAACTCGAACGGATGGTCCATGTGTCGCCAGCCCCAAAAACTGGATCCGTAGATTTGTCTCAATGTGGTTCTTTTGCAAGTCCACATGCCACCCTAAGCTTCCGCTCAACGTCACCGCCCCCGCGAGGTACCGCCATGACCGACCTGCACTTTGTCCCGGCGCCGAACGGCCTGAAGGCCAAGCTGTTCATGCAAAAGCCCTGGCTGGCGGATCGTCCGTTCATTGCCGACGAGTTCTCGATTGCCGACATCGCCTGTTACCGATGGATCGTTCCGTACGAAGCACAGGGACAGGACCTCGCCGAATTTCCCAACGTGAAGCGCTGGTTCGAAAACATGGCGGCGCGACCGGCGGCCGTGCGCACGTATGTAAGGTGTCGAGAATGTCCATGCGTCCAAGCAGGCGATATCGGAGGAAGAACGCGACGTGCTGTCCAGGCAAGGCGCAAAGGTTCGCGCCTCAATCCGCCGCATCCGAAAAGACTGCTGACAGGTACGGTCATTGCCCGGGTTTAGCATGGTGTCTTGCGAGCAGCGTGGATAAAGTCCGAGCGGTTTTCGTTGCGAGACAAGGCGCGAGGAGGAGTCATAGTGGGCACTATGGCGACGACGAGCAACGCAGGATCGCGGTGAAAAATGCCGGGATTTATTCGCGCTGCTCGCAAGACACCACACTAAGGTTACTGGGCCACCTCCATGAGTGCCTATGCCATGAAGAAGTCCGACATCGCTACATTGATTCTGCTGGGCGCCCTGTGGGGCGCTTCGTTCCTCTTCATGCGCATGGGCGCGGCGCAATTCGGCAGCATGGCATTGGCGGGCATGCGGGCGATCGGCGCGGCGATCTGTGCGACTCCCTTGCTGCTGTCGCGCGAACGTCTTGCCGAATTGCGCGCGAACTGGCGCTCGGTGGCCTTGATCGGGCTGGCCAATTCCGCGCTGCCGTTCGTACTGTTTTCCTGCGCCGCGCAGAGTTTGCCGGCTGGCCTGTCGGCAATCTTCGACGCGATCGCGCCGCTGCTGGTAGCCCTGTCCGGCTGGCTGTGGCTGAGCGAGCGGTTGAATGCGATGCAGGCGAGCGGCCTGGTGATCGGCATGAGCGGCGTGGTGTGGCTGATCGGCGGCAGCATGGGTTTCGGCCATGGCGGCGCGGCGGTCGGCTGGGCGATGGCCGCCTGCGTAGGCGCGAATATCTGCTACACCTTCGGCGCGCATTACAGCCATCGGCGCGTGCAAAGCGTGTCGCCACTGACCGTTGCGATCGGCAGCCAGGTGGCGGCAGCGGTGATGCTGCTTCCTTCCACGCTGTGGTTTTGGCCGGCACAACCGCCCACGCTGCAAGCCTGGATGGCCATGTTCGGGCTGGCCGCCGGCTGCACCACGCTCGCCTACGTGCTGTTTTACCGCTTGCTGGCGCGCATCGGTTCCACGCGCTCGATGGCGGTGCTGTATTTGATCCCCGTCTTCGGCGTGGTATGGGGTGCGCTGTTCCTGCGCGAGACGGTGACGCTGGCGATGGCCGGTGGATGCATCGTTATCCTGCTCGGCGTGGCACTCACGACCGGTGTATTGAGAATTCGTGCCACGACACCCGCACCGCTGGATGCGGTCGAAAAAGCTTAGGCTCGGGCTTCCACCGCGAGCTGATCCATAATCCCCGGTCGCGCCCCGCGCGATCCTCATGACTGGAGTTGGAATGCGCTCGCTTCGTTACGGCCGCGTCGCCGCTTACCTTTTCACCTTGCTGATGCTTTTGTTCGGCACGCATGCCTTCGCGCAGGACGCCGAAGACAATCTGCTGCCGGTCACGGAGGCCTACAAGCTGAGCGCCGATGCCAGCACGCCGGGCGTGGTGAAGCTGCATTGGGACATCGCACAGGATTACTACCTCTATCGCGGCCGCATGGCGTTCAAGGGTGGCGACGGCGTGACGTTGGGCGAGGCGAAGCTTCCCGATGGCGCAAAACATGACGATCCCTACCTGGGGCCGGTGGAGACCTATCACCACAGCGTGGATGCCACCATTCCGTACACGCTTGCACCCGGCACCACGGTGCTCAAGCTGGACGTGCGCTACCAGGGCTGCCACGAAACCGATCCGAAGATCTGCTATCCGCCGCATACCGAGCATTTGACGTTGCCAGTGCCCGCCTCGGCCGGTGCGACGCCCGCCAACAAGCTCGACGACCTGTTTGGCTCACGCGCGCAGCCGTTGACTGGCGGCAGCCATGAACCGCTGCCGGCGGAACAGGCCTTCCGCTTCGACGCGATCACGCAGGACGCCCAGCACCTGCTGCTGCGCTGGACCATTGCGAAGGGCTATTACCTGTATCGCGATCAGACGCAGCTGACCGTCAAGGATGCGCCGAAGCTTTCGCTATCGCCAACGTGGCCGCCTGGCGTCACGCACGCGGATGCGCACTTCGGCAACACCACGGTGTATTTCGATGAGCTGACCTTGCCGGTGGCGATCGACGGCGATACCGCCGGCATGAAGTCGCTGGCGTTGGTGGCGAGCTTTCAAGGCTGCCAGGATGGCGGTCTGTGCTATCCGTTGATGACGCGCCTAGCGCATATCGATCTGGCCGGTGGCAGCGGCACCACCATCACAACGGCCGCCAACCCGGCACCGGAAATGCCGCCGGCGGACGCGAAGAAAGCTGCATCGCCCGGCGTCAGCTTCTTGTACGCGTTGCTGCTCGCCCTGGGCGGCGGCCTGGTGCTGAACCTGATGCCGTGCGTATTGCCGGTGCTGTCGATCAAGGCGATCGGCTTGATCGAGAGCGGCGAGAATCCTGCACGGCGCCGTTTGCATGCCTTGATGTACACGGCCGGCGTCCTGCTGAGCTTTGCCGCGCTGGGCACCATCATCATCGCGCTGAAAACCGCGTGGGGCGCGCATCTGCAGAATCCGCTGGTCGTGGCGGTGCTTGCGCTGGTGATGCTGGCGGTGGCGCTGTCGATGTCCGGTGTGGTGCAGTTCGGCGCCTCGCTGGGCAACACGGGCAGCTCGCTGGCGAGCCGTTCCGGTCCGGCTGGCGATTTCTTTACCGGCGTGCTGGCGGTAGTGGTGGCGAGCCCTTGCACGGCGCCGTTCATGGGTACCGCGCTGGCGTATGCGCTGGTGGCGCCGATGGCCAGCGCCATCAGCGTGTTCCTTGCCTTGGGCCTGGGTTTGTCGCTGCCCTTCCTTGCCGTGGGGTTCGTGCCGGCGCTGTCGCGCTGGCTGCCGCGCCCCGGCCGCTGGATGGAAACACTGAAGGAGGTGCTGGCCTTCCCGATGTATCTCACCGCGGCCTGGCTGGCCTGGGTGCTGGCCAATCAGCGCGGCGCCGATGCCGTTGGCCTGCTGCTGGTGGCCGCGGTGTTGCTGGCGATGACGCTGTGGTGGTTCGAACGCAGCCGCAACCACCGCATGCTGAGCCGCGCGCTGGTGGCCTTGCTTGCGCTGGTCACGCTGGCGCCGCTGTATTACCTCGCTACCCTGCCCTTGGCAGCGCAAACAGCGGCCAGCACGGACGGCATCGTCGCCTACTCGCCGCAGAAGCTCGCCGAACTGCGCAAGGCCGGCACCCCGGTGTTCGTCGACATGACCGCGGACTGGTGCGTGACCTGCAAGGCCAACGAACACGCCGTGCTCAACGGCGATGATTTCAAGGCGCTGCTCAAGCGCACCGGCGCCATTTATATGAAGGGCGACTGGACCAACGAGGACCCGGCCATCTCCGCCTTCCTGCAGCAATACCATTCCCCCGGCGTGCCGCTGTATGTGGTGTTCCCGAAAGATGGCGGCGATGGCCGCAAGCTGCCGACGGTGCTGACCTTCTCGCTGGTGGAGCGGGCGCTGGCCGAGGCGGCGAAGTAGGCAGGTCGGTACATGCACGCCCGCAAGCCTGCATACTTGCGGCCCCGCTAGCTGTCCTTCGCCCATGCTGAGCCGCACCAACCTCATCATCCTTGTCCTGGCCCTGCTCGCCGCCATCGCCGGCGGCTGGTTGCAGCATGAAAGCCGGCGGGTACACGTGCCTGCCGGTGTCCACATCGCGAACGTCGGCGAACTTCGTCCAGACGTGGCCCTGTACGATCTTCATGGGCATGAGCGCCGACTCTCGGGGTACCAGGGCAAGCGCCTGTTGCTGAACTTCTGGGCGAGCTGGTGCGCGCCCTGTATCGCCGAGATGCCCGCGCTGAACGCCGCCCAGCACAAGTTCGCCGATCAGGGGGCGATCGTGCTGGGCATTGCCATGGATGAACCGGACAACGTGCGGTCTTTTCTCAGCAAACATCCGGTCGACTATCCCATTCTGCTCGGCCAGCTCACCTCGCCCAGTACCTCGCTGCGCTTCGGAGACATGGACGAAGTGCTGCCCTACAGCGTGCTGCTGGATGAAAACGGCAAGATCCTGGCCATCCAGCAGGGACCACTGGGCGCCAGGCAGCTGGAACGGTGGCTTTCCCCGGCAACCGCGCCCTGACGCCATTTGCGCGGCCATACGTCCACGCACGTTTAACATCTTCTTTCTCCGCCAAACGTCGCCGAATTGCGCCGAACTGGACAATATCCCCAACACCGCGCACACTCTCGCCGGTTTTCGGGGAGCATGGGAGCACCATGGCGAAGCTGCTGGTCCTGCACGGACCCAACCTCAACCTGCTTGGCGTGCGCGAACCGGAGATCTACGGCCGGGAGACGCTGGCCGACATCAACAACCAGCTGGCCGAGCGCGCCCAGGCGGCCGGCCACGAGCTGGCCTGGTACCAATCCAACGCCGAGCACGAGCTGATCGGCCGCATCCACCAGGCGCGCGACGAGCAAATCGCCACCATCCTGATCAACCCCGGCGCCTTCACCCACACCAGCGTGGCCCTGCGCGATGCGCTGGCCGCGGTGGGCATTCCCTTTATCGAGCTGCACATGAGCAACGTGCACGCCCGCGAGCCCTTCCGCCGCCACTCCTACCTGTCCGACCTGGCGATGGGCGTGATCTGCGGCTTTGGCAGCGGCAGCTACCGCCTGGCGCTGGAAGCTGCGCTGGCCAAACTTGAACCCACGCCTGCCGGCTAGCCGGCCCCTTACCACTTTTTTTCACACCATCACTGTTCACATCGGGCCGCCAAGCCGCGGCCCCAGACCCTGAGAAGGCAAGCCCTATGGATCTGCGCAAGATCAAAAAACTGATCGACCTGCTCGAGGAATCCAACCTCGCCGAACTGGAAATCAAGGAAGGCGAGGAAGTCGTCCGCCTGTCGCGCGTACCCAAGGGCGGCATCACCGTCGCAGCACCGGCCGCCGTGCACATGCCCACCCCGGCACCCGCACCGGCTGCCGTCGCGCCGGCCGAAAGCGTCCCCGCGGGCAGCAACCTGCCAGCCGGCAACGTGGTGAAGGCGCCGATGGTCGGCACCTTCTATGCCTCGGCCAGCCCGGGCGCGCCCGCGTTCGTGAAAGTGGGCCAGCAGGTCAAGGCCGGCGAGACGCTGGGCATCATCGAAGCGATGAAGATGT
>NZ_DAIOEU010000095.1:0-10559 GCF_036746095.1 Dyella sp. | reverse complement strand
TGCGTGATGCGGATCGCCGAATCGGTCTTGTTGACGTGCTGGCCGCCGGCGCCGGAAGCGCGGAAAGTGTCGACCTTCAGGTCGGCCGGGGAGATGGCGATGTCTTCGATCTCATCCATTTCCGGCAGTACCGCCACGGTTGCGGTGGAGGTGTGCACGCGGCCCTGTGATTCGGTCGCGGGCACGCGTTTTACGCAATGTACGCCCGATTCGAACTTGAGCCTTGAATAGGCACCCTTGCCTTCGATGCGCGCGATGATTTCCTTGTAGCCGCCGTGCTCGCCCGGGTTCTCGCTCAGCACTTCCACCTGCCAGCGCTGGCGCTCGGCATAGCGGGCGTACATGCGGAACAGGTCGCCGGCAAAGATGGCGGCTTCGTCGCCGCCCGAGCCGGCGCGTACTTCGAGGAACAGGTTGGCCTCGTCGCGCGGATCTTTCGGGATCAGCAGCAATTGCAGTTCGCCGTCGAGTTCGGCGAGGCGCGTTTCCAGGCGCGAGATGTCCTCGGTGGCCATGTCGCGCAGGTCGGGATCGTCGAGCATGGCGCGTGCGTCGGCGAGTTCATGCTCGGCGCTGGCCAATTCGCGCATGGCGCCGGCGACCGGCTGAAGTTGTGCGTATTCGCGCGACAGTTCGCGGAAGCGCGTGGTGTCGGCCAGTACGTCGGCCTGGCTGAGCAGCAGGGCGAGTTCTTCGTGGCGTTCGATGGTGGCTTCGAGTTTGCTGCGGATGGAAGGTGTCATGGTTGATGCAAAGATGCGGGAAGGAGAACAAACGAGAACGTGCGTCGCGCGGCAGCCAGCCGCACTCGCTATTCGTCGCTCGTTCCGACTTTGTCGTCTTCGCTCAGGCCATAAAGGCGGCCTGCGGCATGCAGCAGATCGTAGTCGCCACTGAGCGTGGCCTCGCGTAGCCGCGCGCTGGGGTGGTGCAGCAATTTGTTGGTCAGGGCGTTGGCCAGGAACGCCAACGCTTCTTCCGGCGATTTGCCGCGCTGGAGCATGGCACGTGCTTTGTCCAACACCTGGTCGCGATAGATTTCGGCATGCGCGCGCAGGTCGAGGGCGGGATTGCGCACGGTCAAGGCGCGGCGCCACGCCATGTAGCGTTCGACCTGCAGGTCGATGATCGCATCCGCCTCGCGGGCGGCGGTTTCGCGCGAACGACGGTTGTCGTCGATGACCTGGCGCAGATCGTCGATGCCATAGAGATAGACGTCCGGCAGCTCGCTGACCGCCGGCTCGATATCGCGCGGTACCGCAATGTCGACCATGAACATCGGTTTGCGCCGCCGCGCGGCGATGGCCTTTTCCACCATGGCGCGCGTCAACACGGGTTGCCGTGCGGCGGTGGAGGCGATCACGATGTCGGCCTCGGCCAAGTGCTGCGGCAGATCGTGCAGGGCGACGGCGTAGCCACCGTGGCGGCTGGCGAGTTCCTGTGCACTTTCCAGCGTGCGGTTGGCCACGATCAGCCGGCGTACCTGCTTGTCAGCCAAGTGGCGCACCGCCAGTTCGATCGTGTCGCCCGCGCCGATCAGCAGCACACATGCCTGGCGCAGATCCGTGAAAACACGCTCGGCCAGCCGCACGGCCGTGAAAGCCACCGACACCGTGTGCGCGCCGATGCGCGTATCGGTGCGCACGCGCTTGGCCACCGCGAAGGTGTGCTGCAGCAGGCGATCCATGGGTGTCTTCAGCGCATGCGCCTCGCGCGCTTGCTGATAGGCATCCTTGACCTGGCCAAGAATCTGCGGCTCGCCCAGCACCATGGAATCAAGGCCGGTGGCGACCCGAAACATATGCCTCACAGCCGCTTCGTCATCATGGCGATACAGGAACTCGTCAAGCTTGCCGGGAGTCAGACGATGATGCCGGCTCAGCCACTCCTGCGGCACGTTTTCCGCGCCGGCGGCGACGCTCACGTAAAGTTCGGTGCGGTTGCAGGTGGACAGGATCAGTGCTTCGTCAATGCCGGGTTCGTGCGCAAGTTCGCGCAAGGCGGCGCCGGCTGCATCCTCGTCGAATGCCACTTGCTCGCGCAGGCTGACCGGCGCGGTGAGGTGGTTGAGCCCGAGGGCGATCAGCTTCATGACGTAATGCGAATGGGAGCGACGGGCGTGGGCCGGCGTAGACTAGATGTGCTCGGATTCATGTGATGCCTGCGTGTGAACAGAACCGAGCATCCCTGAGTGCGCCAGAATGGCGAATTGGTTGGAGGAATAGTGTGCTGAGCGGAACGGTCGAGTTCAAGCAAGTGCGGCGCTTTGTAGCTGGAGGGTGGGTCGTGCTTGGGCTGGCCGGATGCGCGGCAGTGCCACAGCGGTCGAGTGCCCCTACGGCGGCGTCGACGCAGCCGTTGGCGCGGATGGTGGTGGCCACCCCGGACTCGGATCACGATTTGCTGGCCCAGTTGCTGGCCGGTGAATTGGCGTTGTCGAGCTCCGATCTCAAGGCCGCGTCGCAGTCGTATGACAAGGCGATGATGATCTCCAGCGACCCTGAGGTGGCCAGCAAGGCGGTCGCCCTGGCCATCGCCATCCATGATCAGGAAGCCGCCCAGCGCTCCATCGATCGCTGGCAGAAGCTTGGCGCGACGCCCGCCCAGCTGGCGCAGGCGCGGGCGCAGCTGGCGGTGGAGCAGGGCAAGACGGACGAGGCTCGCCGGCAGCTGACCTTGCTGATCACCAGCGGGGACAAGGACGCCTGGCGCATGTTCGGCCGCGTGCTGATCGGCAGCCGCGATCCGGCGCTTGCTGGGAGCCTGCTCGAGTCCCTGGCGACCCCCGATCGCCTGCCGGCGGATCCCAAGGCGTGGCTGGCGATGAGCGAGCTGGGCGAACAACTGAACCGGCACGCCTACGCGCAGCAGGTCGCCGACGGCGCCTTGAAGCGCTTCGGCACGGCGGAAACATACGCCTGGGCCGCGCAGCTGAAACTCAACAATGGCGATCGCACCGGCGGGCTCAACCTGTTGCGCCAGGCGCAGGTAAAGGATCCGAACAATGTCGGCCTGCGGCTTACCTATGCATCCTTGCTCGGGCAGAGCGGCCAGTACGCACAGGCGACGCAATTGCTCGAAAAAGGCCCACAGAACGCACAAACTTACGCACTGCGCGCCGCCCTGGCTGCGAACGAGAAGGACAACAAGACCCTGCGGCAGGTTTATACGCAGCTGTCGCAGGCGCCAGACAACGTACGCAACGCCAGCGCCTACCTGCTCGGCCAGCTAGCCGAAGTGCTGGGCCGCAAGGAAGAAGCCCTGAAGTGGTACGACCAGGTACCCGACGACGATGACCACGCTTTTGACTCTGACCTGCGCAGCGCAATCCTGCTGCAGGACCTGGGTCGCAGCGCGGAAGCACATCAGCAGCTGGCCGAAATGCAGACGGATTACCTCGATCAGCCGGCGCAGTTGCGCCGCGCGTACGAAGTGGATGCTGATCTTTATCTGCGCGAGAAGCGTTACGCCGAGGCGATCGACTCCTTTACCCATGCGCTGCAGGTAGCACCGGACGATCCGGACCTGCTGTATGGGCGCGGACTGGCGTATGCGGAGATCGGCAAGGTCGATCCGGCCGTGGCGGACTTCCATCGTCTACTGGAGCTCAAGCCGGGCGATGTCGACGCCAGCAATGCGCTAGGCTTCACGCTTGCCGATGCGGATCGCGACCTGCCGGAGGCGGAGCGGTTGATTGCCGCCGCACGCGCTGCCAAGCCGAACGATCCCTCCATCGCCGATTCATGGGGCTGGCTGCAGTACCGGCTTGGACATCTCGATCAGGCCGTCGCCGTGCTGCGCAGCGCGTGGCAGACCGGCAAGGACTCCGACGTGGGCGTGCATCTTGGCGAGGTGCTGTGGAAACAGGGCAATCGCAGCCAGGCGCAGCAAGTGTTCGACGAAGTGCGCCACGCCGACCCGCACAACGCCACCCTGCAACAAACCTTGAAGCGGCTGGAGCCATGAAATCATTTTTCCGTGTTTGGGCGGCGCTCGTGCCGCTGTTGCTGGCTGCGTGCGTCACAACACCGTCGCTGGTGCGCAACAAGGGCGATGCGACAGCCTTGGCGCGGCAGGAGGCCCGCGAACAACAACTGGCGAACGCCGATCACTGGGTTTTGCAGGGCAAATTGGGCATCTACAATGCCCAGGACGGCGGCAGCGGCACCTTTACCTGGACGCAGGATGGCGATCGCTACGAGTTCATCTTCCGTCTGCCGATTTCCGGCAAGAGCTATCGCCTGACCGGCGGTCCGGACGGCGCGGAACTGGATGGCGCAGAAGGCGGTCCGCAGCGTGGTCCGGATGCGGAAAGCCTGATGCGCCGCACGCTGCATTGGGAGGTTCCGCTCGACGAACTGCGCGCCTGGGTGCTCGGCCTGCGGGCGCAGGGCGCGCAGGCCGATCTGAGTTTTGGCAATGATCGGCTGCCCTCGGTATTGGTGCAGGACGGCTGGACCGTGAGCTACCCCGCCTGGGATATGACGCGCCAGCCACCGCTGCCGGCGAAGGTGTTTGCGGAAAAGGCACCGTACAAGGTGAGGCTGGCCATCGAATCATGGAGTCTGCAGTGACCGTTTCGCAGCAACCCGGCACTGAGCCGGTGTCATTTCATATCCAGCGCGCTACCGCTGCCCACGTCGACGTGATCTGTGACATCGAGCGCACCGCGGTGCAATTGTTCCGCGATCATCCGGCGTGGCGGTTCTATGCCCGCCTTTCCATTCCGAAAGACTTGCTGGCCGAGGAAATCCGGCGCGGCTTCGTGTGGGTGGCCGTGGACGAGGCGAGCGGCGAGGTGGTGGGTTTCGTGTGGCTCGATGTGGAGCTGCATGGCGACGTTGTCGGCATTGCCGAAATCGACGTGCTGCCGGCGTTTCATCGGCGCGGCATCGGTTCGGCGTTGCTCGAGCACGCGTGTGCATGGGCGCAGGAAAAAGGCTATCGCCGCATCGATCTGGGCACGTTGCCCGACGTGCCGTGGAATGCGCCGTTCTACGCCCGGCACGGCTTTGTGGTGGTGGATAAAAACGATCCCGCCTACGCCTATGCGCGCGAACGCGATCACGAGAATGGTTTTCCGGAGGCGCTGCGCGTGTTCATGTCGCGCACGCTTGCGGTCTGAGCGTACGCGCGCGATCAGCAATTTGAATTGACACGCATGGCGGTCCCCGCCACAATTTTCTTTCTTTGCTTCCCGGTCGCTACGCTGAGCCGGGGCAAATACCAACGAATACTGGGGCGTCGCCAAGCTGGTTAAGGCACGGGATTTTGATTCCCGCATGCGTAGGTTCGAATCCTACCGCCCCAGCCATTTTGCACAGGGGGGCATTCGACCCCTGCTTGCGCAGTCATAGGATGGATTGCATCACCTCGGGCACTTGTGTGCTCGACGTTTTTCAAGCTCCATTCGGACGTGTACCGGAGGGGCGGTTGGAAGGAGCGCGGAGTGCGCCTTTCAATCCAAGCTGACTCAATGGCCTGGTTCTGAGGAAACAACCGTGGATACGTCCAGTCCGATGCTGTTTACCGGCAATGCGCACCGTGCCCTGGCCGAGGATATCGCCCATCGCCTTGGCATCCCGCTGGGCAAGGCCCTGGTCGGCAAGTTCAGCGACGGCGAAGTGCAGATCGAGATCGAAGAGAACGTCCGCCGCCAGGAAGTGTTCGTGCTGCAGCCCACCGGCGCGCCGAGCGCGGAGAACCTGTTCGAGCTCCTGACCCTGGTCGATGCGCTCAAGCGCGCCTCGGCGGCCAGCGTCACCGCGGTCATCCCTTACTTTGGCTACGCCCGCCAGGATCGCCGCCCGCGTTCGGCGCGCGTGCCGATCACCGCCAAGCTGGTGGCTCGCCTGATCGGTACGGCCGGTGTCGATCGCGTGCTCACGGTCGACCTGCACGCCGACCAGATCCAAGGCTTCTTCGACGTGCCGGTGGACAACGTGTACGCCTCGCCGCTGCTGCTGGCCGACATCTGGCGCAGCTACAGCATGGATGATCTGATCGTGGTCAGCCCGGACGTAGGCGGTGTGGTGCGTGCCCGCGCCATCGCCAAGCGACTGGACGATGCGGACTTGGCCATCATCGACAAGCGCCGTCCCAAGGCCAACGTGGCCACCGTGATGAACATCATCGGCGACGTGGAGGGCAAGACCTGCGTGATGGTGGACGATATCGTCGACACCGCCGGCACACTGTGCGCCGCCGCGGCCGCGCTGAAGGAGCGCGGCGCGCGCAAGGTGGTCGCTTATTGCGTGCACCCGGTGCTGTCTGGTGCGGCGATTCGCAATATCGAAGGGTCGCAGTTGGATCAGCTGGTGGTGACCAACACCTTGCCGCTGCGCGAGGACGCCAGGAATTGCGCCAAGATTCGCCAGCTTTCGGTGGCGGAGCTGCTGGCCGAGACGATCCGTCGTATCGCCTTCGGCGAGTCGGTCAGCTCGCTGTACATCGACTAAGCCCCTTCTGGTCGCCCCGGCGAAAGCCAGGGTTCGGCGCCTCTGGCTGGCGGCGGCCCATGGGTAGCCGTGCCGTAATTTCTGTATACTTGTCCGCTTTTCCGCCCGCCTCAGCGGGCATTCCGGCTCTCCTGGTCGCGGGGGAGTCAATCCAGTCGCCGTGAGGCGGCTTTCCAACCCAAGGCAATACCAACATGGCCAAGACTCATGAAATCGTGGCGCAAGCGCGCAAAGACGAGGGGAAAGGTGCGAGCCGCCGCCTGCGTCGTGCGTCCTTCGTGCCCGCAGTGGTTTACGGTGCGGGTCAGCCCGCCGAGAGCATCCAGATCGAGCACAACACCATCCTGCTCGCCGCCCGCCACGAGTGGTTCTTCTCCTCGGTGCTCGACCTGAACGTCGACGGCAAGGTGCAGAAAGTGCTGGTGCGCGACTGGCAGAAGCACCCGTTCAAGCAGCAGATGCTGCACATGGACTTCCAGCGCATCAACGAGAACGAAGCGATCCGCGTGAATGTGCCGCTCCACTTCCTGAACCAGGAAAAGTCGCCGGCCGGCAAGACTGCTGGCGTGGTGATCTCGCACAACCTCAACGAAGTGCAGGTCTCGTGCCTGCCGAAGGATCTGCCGGAGTTCATCGAGCTCGACCTGTCCGATCTGAAGCCGGGCGACATCATCCATCTGTCGCAGCTCAAGCTGCCGACGAACGTGGAAATCCCGGAGCTTCACCTGGGGGTGGATCACGACGTGGCCGTCGTCACCGCCGTGACCGTGCAGGAAGAAGTCGACGCAGCGCCGGCCGCCGAAGGTGCCGAAGGCCAGCCGGCGGCAGAGGCTTCCAAGGAAACCAAGAAGTAATTCGCTTCTCCTCGGACTTGCCCCTCTCCCTTGGTGGGAGAGGGTAGGGATGAGGGGCCAACCGAGCGGCGAACTTTCGACCCATGGCAGGCCTACGACTCATCGTCGGACTGGGCAACCCCGGTACCGAATACCTCAGAACCCGGCACAACGCCGGGTTCTGGTTTGTTGACGCCTTGGCAGCAGGCCAGAGCGAGCGCTTCGGCTTCGACGGCAAGCTGCACGGCGAAACCTGCAAGCTGCGCATCGGTGGCGAGTCGGCATGGGTGCTCAAGCCCGCCACCTTCATGAACAAGAGCGGCATCGCCGTTGCGTCCGCGCTGCGCTATTACAAGATCGAACCCGAGGAATGCCTGGTCGCCCACGATGACCTGGATCTTCCTGCGGGGGCCGTACGCCTGAAGTTCGACGGCGGCCACGGTGGCCAGAACGGCTTGCGCGACATCATGGCTCATCTGGGGCATGGCAAATTCCACCGCCTGCGCCTAGGCATCGGGCACCCCGGCCATAAGGATCAGGTCACCTCCTGGGTGCTGGGCCGCCCCTCCGCCACTGATGAAGACGCGCTGCTGGATGGCATCGCTCGCGCGCTGAACGTGCTGCCGCTGGCGGTTGATGGGCAGCTCGACAAGGCGATGCAGCAGTTGCACACGCCGGCAAAGCGTTGAACGGCGCTTGCCGCTTACTATTTCCTTTTTCCAGCTTCCTATTTCGGATCGATAACCATGGGCATCAAATGCGGCATCGTCGGCCTGCCTAACGTCGGCAAATCCACCTTGTTCAATGCGCTGACCAAGGCGGGCATTGCTGCGGCCAACTTCCCGTTCTGTACCATCGAGCCGAACGTGGGCGTGGTGCCGGTACCTGATCCGCGCCTGCAGGCGCTGTCGGATATCGTCAATCCGCAGAAGATCATTCCCACTGCCGTGGAGTTCGTCGATATCGCCGGCCTGGTCGCGGGTGCCTCCAAAGGCGAAGGTCTCGGCAACAAATTCCTGGCACATATCCGCGAAGTGGATGCCATTGCGCATGTGGTGCGTTGCTTCGAGCACAGCGACATCATCCACGTGGCCGGCAAGGTCGATCCAATCGCCGATATCGAAACCATCGACACCGAACTGGCGCTGGCCGACCTGGATTCGGTCGAAAAGGCGCTCAATCGCGCCGAGCGCGCCGCCAAGGCCAATGACAAGGAGGCGCTGGCCAAGAAGCCCGTGTTGCAAAAGCTCGCCGCTGGCCTCAATGAGGGCAAGACGGCGCGCAGCCTTGGCCTGGACGACGAAGAAAAGGCGCTGGTGCGTGATCTGTTCCTACTCACGCTGAAGCCGCTGATGTATATCGCCAACGTGCGCGAGGATGGTTTCGAAAACAATCCGCACCTTGATGCCGTGCGTGCCCGTGCTGCGATGGAGGGCGCCGAAGTGGTGCCGGTATGCGCCGCCATTGAAGAAGAGCTTTCGCAACTGGATGATGCTGATCGCGATGAATTCCTGAAGGATCTCGGTTTGGAAGAGCCTGGCCTCAATCGAGTGATTCGCGCCGGCTACAAGCTGCTCAATCTGCAGACCTACTTCACCGCTGGCGTAAAGGAGGTGCGCGCATGGACCATCAAGCGTGGTTTCACGGCGCCGCAAGCCGCGGGTGTGATCCACACCGATTTCGAGCGTGGCTTCATTCGCGCGGAAACGGTGTCCTATGACGACTTCATTCACTACAAGGGCGAATCCGGAGCTGCGGCGGCAGGCAAGCTGCGCAAGGAAGGCAAGGAATACATCGTCAAGGATGGGGATGTGCTGCACTTCTTGTTCAACGTCTGAGATTTGAAGCCCCCCGCGTAGCGGGGCTTTTTTCATGCGAGCATGTAGCCAATGCATGGAGTAGATGCCCATGTCTCAGCAAGCATTGCGTATGCGCCTCGCACAACCGGCTGATGCCCGCGCCATCGGCGCACTGAGTCGTCGCGTCGTGCAGCGTTGGGTATTGCCTGATCAGCCACGCAAGGCGGGCCAGGCGTTACTTTCGCGCCTTTCGGCCACCATGCTGCGCCAGAGGATCATGGAAGGTCAGCGCTTCCATCTGGCTTATCTGGGCGAGGTGCTGGTGGGTGTTGCGGCGATGCGCGATGACAGTCATCTGCTGCACTTTTACGTCAGCACGCGCTATCAGGGGCGAGGTATTGCCCGGCGACTCTGGCGGCGAGCGTTGCAGGATGCGATCAGGCGCGCCGGCACACAACGCTTCACGCTCAATGCCACCCGTTGCGCCGTGCCGGTATACGTTCGGCTGGGATTCTGTGTGGAGGGTCCGGAGCGGCCTTCCCCCAGCGGCGTGATGACCACACCGATGAGCCTTCGGCTGCCGGCGCGACACGGCAAGCGGGCATAATGTGGCCTTCACGTCGGTGTACCGGTTGGAGATTCCATGTCAGGCCAGCAGCACGAAGTCACATTCCGTTTCCTTGCCCAGCCCACCGATGTGAACTTCGGCGGCAAGGTGCACGGCGGCATGGTGATGAAGTGGATCGATCAGGCTGGCTACGCTTGTGCTGTGGGTTGGAGCGGGGCTTATTGCGTCACCGCAGCGGTGAGTGGCATTCAGTTCGTCAAGCCGATCCTGATCGGCGATCTGGTCAGCGTCCGGGCCAAGTTGATCTACACCGGTACTTCCAGCATGCAGATGGCGGTGGATGTGCTGGCGCGTGATCTGCGTTCTGGCGAAGAGCGCCTGGCGACCAGTTGCGTGATGGTGTTTGTTGCCCTGGATAAGCCCGAGGGCAAGCCAACGCCTGTACCTCAGTGGATGCCGCGCGACGAGAATGAGCGCCGCTTGCAGGAGCAGGCAAGGCACTTGTTGGAGATATCCAAGAGCATGGCGCAATGGGTGGATACGGGCGGCGCGGGAAACGATTGAGGTCACGCGCTGGCTCCCTCGAAAAGTCACGAAAAATCGGCCGTTTCACTCGTCAAGGTGTTGACACACCAAGCCCCGATCCACACAATAGCCGTTCTTTGTTGGAGGGATACCCAAGCGGCCAACGGGGGCAGACTGTAAATCTGCTGGCTTACGCCTTCGGTGGTTCGAATCCACCTCCCTCCACCAGTCAATTGCCACGGGTCATCGTGGTCAGGCTGGAAGGTAGATCGCAAAAGCGGTTGAACGCGCCGATGTGGTCGAGAGATGAGTTCCGCACCGAGCGGGAGTAGTTCAATGGTAGAACCTCAGCCTTCCAAGCTGATGGTGCGGGTTC
>NZ_DAIOEU010000094.1:0-11012 GCF_036746095.1 Dyella sp. | reverse complement strand
TGGTCGGCACCGTGGTGTTCTTCTCGATCAGCTTGGTCATCACGCCGCCCATGGTTTCGATCCCTAGCGACAGCGGGGTGACGTCGAGCAGCAGCACGTCCTTCACCGAACCGCCCAGCACGCCGCCCTGGATCGCCGCACCCACGGCGACGGCTTCGTCCGGGTTGACGTCCTTGCGCGGCTCCTTGCCGAAGAAATCCTTCACCGCTTCCTGCACCTTCGGCATGCGCGTCTGGCCGCCGACCAGGATCACTTCCTGGATGTCCGACACGCGCAGGCCGGCGTCGTTAAGCGCGGTGCGGCACGGCTCGATCGTGCGCTTGACCAAATCTTCCACCAACGCTTCCAGCTTGGCGCGGGTGAGCTTGATGTTCAGATGCTTCGGACCGGACGCATCGGCCGTCACGTACGGCAGGTTCACTTCGGTCTGGTGCGAGGACGACAGCTCGATCTTCGCGCGCTCGGCCGCATCCTTCAGGCGCTGCAGCGCAAGCGGATCCTTGCTGAGGTCGATGCCCTGGTCTTTCTTGAATTCTTCGATGAGGTAATCGATGACGCGCTTGTCGAAGTCTTCGCCGCCCAGGAACGTATCGCCGTTGGTGGCCAGCACTTCGAACTGCTTCTCGCCGTCGACTTCGGCAATCTCGATGATCGACACGTCGAACGTACCGCCGCCGAGGTCGTACACCGCAATCTTGCGATCACCGCCTTTCTTGTCCAGGCCATAGGCCAATGCGGCCGCAGTCGGCTCGTTGATGATGCGCTTCACATCCAGGCCGGCGATGCGGCCGGCGTCTTTGGTCGCCTGGCGCTGGCTGTCGTTGAAGTAGGCCGGCACGGTGATCACCGCTTCGGTGACCGGCTCACCGAGGTAATCCTCGGCGGTCTTCTTCATCTTCATCAGCACCTTCGCGGAGACTTCCGGCGGCGCCATCTTCTTGCCATCGGAGGTCTGCACCCAGGCGTCACCATTCTCGTGCGCCATGATGCCGTACGGCACGATGTGGATGTCCTTCTGCACTTCCGCGTCGGTGAACTTGCGGCCGATCAGGCGCTTCACCGCATAGAAAGTGTTCTTGGGATTGGTGACGCCCTGGCGCTTGGCGGGCGCGCCGACCAGCACTTCGCCGTCCTTGGTGAACGCGACGATCGAAGGCGTGGTGCGATCACCTTCGGAATTCTCGATCACCTTGGCGCTGCTGCCATCCATGATGGCGACGCACGAGTTGGTCGTGCCCAGGTCGATGCCAATGATTTTGCCCATGATTGTCTGCTCCGGAATCTTTGAATGCGGCCCCTCGCCGCGAATGGTTGTCAGATGGGGTTTGGCGACGGGCCTTCAATGCCAGCTAAACCCTGCAGTTCTGAAATTGTAAGAACCTGTTCAACATCTCAGCGTGGTTCGCACAGGCTCCGAGTGGTTGCCAGGTGGTCGTGCGGGGCGCAGTGCCAGACTGGCCGCCTGGTCAAGCCGCGCCCTGCCGCATCGCGGCCACGCGGGACCTGTGCAGGCTGCGGGGAGGTGTTGAGCAGGTTCTTCACGGTTCAGTCGTCCTTGGCCACGGACACCAACGCCGGGCGCAACAACCGATCATTCAGCACATAGCCTTTTTGCAGCACGGCCACCACGGTGCCAGGCGATTTGCCCGGAGCTTCCACCATGCTTACCGCGTGATGACGCTCGGGATCGAGCGGTTGATCGAGCGGATCGACCTGCACCAGGCCATTGTTGCCGGCGATGCGCAGCAGCTCCTTCAAGGTGAGGCTGAGGCCCTCGCGGATCGCGGCTACATCGCCGCCTTCCACCGCCAGGCCCCGCTCCAGGCTGTCGTACACCGGCAGAAGGTCGTTGAGCAGCTTTTCGTTGGCAAAACGGCGCGCCTGTTCCAGGTCGCGATGTAGCCGGCGGCGCTGGTTTTCCAGCTCGGCCTTTTCGCGCAGCACGGTATCGCGCAATTCCTGGTTGTTCGCTTCCAGCTCGGCCACCTTGGCCTTGAGCGCATCGAGCTCATCGCTCATGGTGGCGTATTGCGCGGCCGTTTCCGGCATCTCGTTGGGCGACTGCGAATCGCTGTTGTGCATGAATGACTCCAAACATCGTCCTGGGCCGGCAAGGCTGCCGACCATTACAAAATCTTGCGGGGTGGACCCGCCTCCCAACCGGCCTCTATAAGGTCGTAGCAGCGCGATTCAAGGCATCGCTGAGCAGCCGGGCGGTGGCCTGCACCACCGGAATCACGCGATCATAAGCCATGCGTGTGGGACCAATCACACCGACCGCACCCAACAGCCGGCCTTGGGCGCCATAGCTGGCGGTGACCACGCTGCAGCCATCCAGTGCGGCAAACCCCGATTCCTCGCCGATAAACAAGCGCACGCCGGGGGCCTTGGCGCAGGTTTCCATCAACTGCAGCAACTCGTTTTTCTTCTGGAACGCCTCGAACAGATCGCGCAGGCGTTCCAGGTTGCCCAGTTCCGCATAGGCCATCAGATTGGTCTGGCCGCTGACCAGCACGTCTTCATCCTGTGGCGCAAACGATGCCGCCGCCAGCTCGACCGTCCTGGACAGCAGCTGGTGCAACTCGCTGCTCGCTTCGCGAATTTCGCGCAACAGATGCGCACGGATGTCGTCCACGCGCAGGCCGATGAAATGCTCGTTGATGTAGTTGGCTGCCTGTTCGAGCACCCGGCCCTCCAACGGCTTGGCCAGTTGGATCACACGGTTCTGCACCTGGTTGTCGGAGAACACCAGGATCACCAGCACGCGCGCCTCGGGTAGCGGCACGAAATCGATGTGGCGCAAGGGGAAATCCGTCTGGCGCGGCACCATCACCACACCGGCGAAATGCGTCATGGCCGATAGCAAGGCCGAGGCATTGCCGGCCAGGTCGCGCACCGTCGTCGGGCCGGGCGGCAGCTCGCGTTGCAGGCGCACCATCTCGTCGCGCGCCAGGGGCTGCAATTCGATCAGGCTGTCGACAAACAGGCGTAGGCCGCGTGGCGTAGGAATACGCCCAGCCGACGTATGCGGCGAGGCCACCAGGCCGGCATCTTCCAGGTCGGCCATGATGTTGCGGATGGTGGCCGGACTCACGTCCAACCCGGAGGAACGCGACAGCGTACGTGAACCGACGGGTTCACCATCGACCAGATACTGCGCGATCAGCGTACGCAGCAAGCGCCGCGCGCGGGTATCAAGTTCATGACCAGGGTGAGGAGACATGCGCTGTGGCAATCCGTGAGACGGCTAAGAAATAAGGTTTGCCGGTGAAGAAAGCAAGAAAGGGGGAAACGGGCAGCACCAAGATCACGACAAGCGTGCCCCTCCCCCATTCCCAGCTGACCGTTCCCACTTACAATTCGCACGACCACTGCCACCCTCACCCCATGCTCACCTCCCTTTACGTCCGCCATCTTGCCGTCGTCGAAGAAGCCGATCTTGCTTTTGGTCCGGGACTGACCGTCGTCAGCGGGGAAACCGGCGCGGGCAAGTCCCTCTTGGTGGATGCCCTGATGCTGTTGGCCGGCGCACGTGCCGATAGCGGCATGGTGCGTGCCGGCAGCGATCGCGCGGAACTGGCGGCAGAGTTCGACCTGGCCAACCTGCCCGAGGCGCACGACTGGTTGAAACGCGAAGAGCTCGACGAAGACGGCACCTGCCAGCTACGTCGCGTGATTCGCACCGAAGGCAGCTCCCGCGCCTGGATCAACGGCCGCCCCGCCACCATCGGCCAGATGAGCGAACTGGCGGCGCTGCTGGTGGAAATCCACGGCCAGCACGAACATCAGGCGCTGCTGGAACGCACGCATCAAATGAACCTGCTGGATGCCTACGCCGAAAACGAGGCACGCGTAGCGCAAGTGCGCGACCTTGCCCAGCAATGGCGGGACGCCGGCGCACGCATCCGCAAGCTGGCCGGCGGCGAAGATCGCGAACATCGCCTGGCATTGCTGCGGCACGAACTTTCCGAACTGGAAAAGTGGGCGCTGCCTGCCGCTGAACTGGCGGAACTGGAAAGCAGCCATAAGCGGCTGGCGAATGCCGGCAAACTCGCCGAAGGCGTCGCCGGCGTGGTCGACCTGCTCGACGGCGATAGCGAATTGGCCTTGCGCTCCTCGCTCACTCGCGCACACGCCGAACTCAGCCGGCTCGCCACGCTGGACGATCGTCTTACCCCGTTGCTCGAATTGCTCGACAACGCGCAAATCCAGCTCAACGAAGCCGTCGACGGACTTGGCCGCTATGCGCAGGATGTCGATCTCGACCCCGAACGCTACGCCGAAGTCGACACCCACCTTACGCGCCTGCACGAGCTGTCGCGTAAGCATCGCTTGCACGTCACCGAACTCGACGCCAAGCGCATTGCCGTGCAAAACGAACTGACCGAACTGGAAAACGCCGGCGATGCGCTCGAACGACTCGACGCGCAACGCGCACAACTGCAGCGCGATTACGACAAAGCCGCCGAAGCTTTAAGCAAGGCACGGCAAACCGCCGCCAGGCGCCTGGGCAAGGAAGTGAGCGCCTTGATGGGTGAACTCGGCATGGCCGGCGGCGTGCTGCAGGTAGCCCTGGATGTCTCAGACAACGGCGACCCCGATCCACAAGGCCGCGAACGTTGCGAACTGCTGGTCAGCGCCAACCCCGGCCAGCCGCCGCGCCCCTTGCGCAAGGTCGCCTCGGGCGGCGAACTGGCCCGCATCAGTTTGGCCATTGAAGTGGCGACGCTGGGCAAGGACACCATCGGCTGCATGGTGTTCGATGAAGTGGATACCGGCATCGGCGGCGCCGTGGCCGAAGTGGTCGGGCAGAAATTGCGTGCGCTGGGTTCGCGCTGCCAGGTGTTATGCGTGACGCATCTGCCGCAGGTGGCTGCACAAGGCCATGCGCATTTGCGGGTAAGCAAACATGCTTCCGGCGGCACCACTCACACGCGCATTGAAGTATTGAACACCGAAGGCCGGCGCGATGAGCTCGCACGCATGCTGGGCGGTGTGGAAATCACTCGCGAAACACGGGCACATGCGAAGAAGATGCTGGAGCAGGCGCAAGTCTAGGTTGTTGCACAGGGGTCACTCCCTCTCGGCCGTCGTTCCCGCGCAAGCGGGCATCCATCTTGCTCTGATAGCCGGATAAAAAATGGATTCCCGCTTGCGCGCATTGCTGTCCGGGGAAAATGAAGTTCTTCAGAAATGCGCGGGCATAGCACCCTGCATCGAAAATTTCCCATGGAAATTCAGTGCCATCAGCTCGTCATTCCAGCGAAAGCTGGAATCCAGTGCCTTTGCAGATTTTCAAGTCGCTGGATTCCAGCTTTCGCTCACTGCTGTCCGGCAAGAAATTTGCGTGGCTCCATATACATCTGCGGCAACCCACACGGCCGTCATTCCCGCGAAAGCGGGAATCCATTTTCAGGCATGCACCAGGGCAAGATGGATTCCCGCTTTCGCGGGAATGACGGCCCTAAGGGATACGGCGATTTTGAGTCTTGCCCTCGGTAGATGAACACTAAGCTGCGTCATATCCATGTCTTGCTGCGGATTCGCAAAGCCGTGCCGGACACTAATGAGCTTTCGCTGGAATGACGTCGTTTTAGCCTTCCCGCAAAAACGGCGAAAATTTCCCCGGAAAGCAGTGCGCTTGCGCGGGAATGACGGCCATCAGGTAAGCGAATGTTTCATGGCACCTACGGCCGCGGCTGCAACAATCCCCGCTCGCTCGCAATGCGGTAAAGATCCAGCTCCGACCCCGCCCCCAGCTTGCCCATCAGGCTCGCGCGGTGGATGTACACCGTCTTCTGCCCAATTCCCAATTCCGCCGCCACCTGTTTCGGTGCACGCCCGGCCGCCAGCAGCAGAAACACTTCATGCTCGCGCGCCGTAAGCCGATCGATGGGGTCCAGCGTGTCGTTGGGACGCTCCGCACGTCGCTGCCGCAAATCGGAGCTCAGGAACTGCTCGCCACGCATCACCGCACGCAAGCCGGCCACCAATTCCTCCGGCGCCGCGCCTTTGGTGACGTAACCGCTCGCACCGCGCCGCAAGGCTTCCGATACGTAAGGCTCGCCATCGTGCATGCTCAGCACCACGATGCGCGTGCCGGTGGCCACGCTGCGCAGGTGCTCGATCAAGGGCAAGCCACTGCCATCGGGCAACGACAGATCCAGCGCGACCAAGTCCGGGCGCGTTTGGCTGATCGCCTCCACTGCGTCGTCCGCGTTGCGGCATTCGGCCACCACTTCGAGATCCGGCTCCATTTCAATGAGCCGTTTGAACCCCTCGCGGACTATGGCGTGGTCGTCGACCAGAACGATGCTGTGCATGGGATCGCACTCTAGCAAATCTTTTCCTTGGCTCAGCCCGGTCGCCAACCATCACAGATCGCCCACCGCTCGCTAACATCGGCGCATGCGTCTAAAACTCTCCTTCCTCACCTCCGGCCCCATGGTCGGTCTCGGCTACGGCCTGCTCTGGGGCCTGCTATGGCCTACCACGCAGCCGGACTGGACCTTGCAATTCGGCCTGCGCTTCGGCGTGTTGCTGCTGTCGCCGTTCCGTTACTGGGGCTGGCTGATCAGTGCCGAGCTGGTGGCCGCCGTATCGATCGAATACTGGTACGGCTATACACCGGACTGGCAGACCTTCCTCTTCGGCGATCTGCCGCAGCCGCTGGCCGTGGCGCTGTGCCTGGGGTTGCTGCGCCGCGCGAACCTCAAGCCGAACATGCGCGACCCGGAAGAAGTCTCGCGCCTGTTGCTCGCCGGCGGCTTCACCGGTGCGGTCGCCACCGCCACCGACGCGTTGATGATGGCCTTGCTCAGCGAGCTGCCTTCGACCGGCTTGCTGGAAGGCTTCGGCAACGAGATGCTGGGCAATTATGTCGGGCTGCTGCTGATCGTGCCGCCGCTGCTCATGCTGTGGCGCACGCGTCCGTCCAAGCAGGAGGTGTCGGAGCTATTGATGGACGGCTTGCTGGTGATGCTGCCGGCCTTGGTGATCCTGCTGATCCTTACCGAACAAGCGGCTCCGCAACGCGAATTCGCGCGCATCCTGTCACTCGCGCCGGTACTGTTCTTTGCGTTCCGGCATGGCTGGCGCGGCGCCAGTCTGTCCATGTTGGTATCGAGCCTTGGCATGGCCGTGGTCGACCGCGTCTTCACCCACGTCATCCCGACGGCTTCCTCGCACATGTTCCTGGCCGTAGCCGGTACCGGCGCCCTGATGCTGGGTTCGGCCACCGATGCGCTCCGCCGCAGCAGTGCGCGCATGGCCGAACAGAACGTCTACCTTGCCGCCGTGAACCGGCGCCTGGACCACCTCGCCCGCCAACTGCGCGACGCCGCCCGCGGCAACCTGCAAACAGAGGAAAACCAACGCCGCCACATGGCGGCCGAACTGCACGACGAACTGGGCCAGAACCTCACCGCCATCCAGACCCATGTGAAGCTGGCGCAGAACCGCCTCAAGCAGGCTGGCATGGAGGACATCAGCACCTCCATCAACGGCATCCTGGCCCACATGCGGCGCGCCCTGCATCGCGTGATGGACGATCTGCGCCCCGCCGTGCTGGACGAGTTCGGCCTGATGCGCGCCCTGGACGAAGGCCCCATCCGCGATCTGCTCGCCACCGCCGGCATGATCTACCACACCGACTTGCACGGTGACCCGCGCATGCTGGAGGAAGACATCCGCACCGCGATCTACCGCCTGGCCCAGGAAAGCGCCACCAACGCGGTCAAGCACGCCCAGGCCACCGAATTCCGTCTGCGCCTGCGCATTGGCGAACGTGCAGGTGCAGCATTGGCTTTGCTGGATATTCGCGACAATGGCGTAGGCCTGCCCGAGCGCGTGCCACGGGGCGGGAGGGGCCTGCAAGGCATGCGCGACCGCGTTACTTCCCTGGGGGGATTGTTCCGTTTACGGCCCGACCACCAAGGCGTGCATCTGCGAATTTTGCTGCGAAGCAGCATTACAAAACGCGAAAGCAGTGACTTGTGACACTGTAACTAGGAAATTTTCCAATACCAGCTCCGTAAAAGCTTCGTTAGGATCAGTCCCATCGATGTGGGGGAGCCGCCGTCGCGAGACGGCGAGCACGAGTCAACCGTGGGGACGGTGGACTCGAAGAGTGGCAGGACGCCACTCCGCCGGAGTCTGGACATATGCGCGTATCTGGAGCAATTCCGATACATAGCAGTCAAGAGACAACGGTAAGCCGCAGGGTGGACAGGAGTCCTCCCGCGGCTTTTTTTATGCCTGCCATTTGACCTGGGAGAATCGACGCCCTCTTCCCAGAGGGGGCGAGGAAACAAAACATTCCGCCAAAGTGCGGATATTTCCTTATTTCTTCCGATTCCCCAGCGGCCTCACATACAACACCAGGCTATGGTCCTGAATCTCATAGCCGTGCCTGGCCGCTATCTCGCGCTGCAGGCGTTCGATCTCTTCGCTGACGAACTCGATCACTTTCCCGCTGTCAACGTCGATCATGTGATCGTGGTGCTGGCCACGATCCAGTTCGTACACCGCCTGGCCGCCCTCAAAGTTGTGCTTGCTGAGGATGCCGGCGGCCTCGAACTGGGTCAGCACCCGGTAGACCGTGGCCAGGCCGATATCTTCCTGATGAGCGAGTAACTTCTTGTAGATGTCCTCGGCCGTCAGGTGGCGGGCGCCGTCTTCTTCGAAGATCTGGAGAATGCGCATCCGGGGGTGTGTCACCTTCAACCCGGCTTTACGGAGTTCTTGAGTTTCCTGCTCCATCGCAAGCTCCCGGTACACGGTCAAATCAGGCCTTAGTGTATCATCGACACCTTCACGATCCGGACGCACTACGAATGCAAAAGCTGATCCGCACACTGGGCTACGCCACGCTGGCACTCTCCCTCGCCAGCTGTCGTCTCGTGTATACCCCCGACGTCGCCCAGGGCAATCTTTTCGATAAAACCATCGACAAGAATCTTGCCGACCAGCTCAAGCCGGGTCTGACCAAGCGCCAGGTGCTGGTGCTACTCGGCACGCCGTCCGTGTCCACCCCGTTCAACCAGAACCGCTGGGATTACGTCTCCACGTATTCGCATCGTGGCGAGAAGATGAAGGTCAATTCCATGAGCCTTTACTTCAACAACGATGTGCTGGTGCGCACCGACGGCAACCTGTACTTCCAGGATGCGCAGAAGCTGGTGCAGCAAAGCAACAAGTACAAGACCAAGTACGACGTCAACGACACCTCCGGCGACAAGGGCGGCAGCGCTGGCGGCGACAATGGTGGTGACAGTGGCGGCGATAACGGTGGCGACAACGGCGGCGGTCACTAAGCGCCTGTCAAGCTTTACTTAGCGCGGCGTCGCCGCGCGTCTTTCGGATCCAGCGCAAGCGACCGGTAGATTTCCACCCGGTCGCCATCCTGCAGCACATCATCGGGGGCCACGCGCCGGGAAAAAATGCCCAGGCGCGACGCATCGAACGGCACCTCCGGCATCGCCTGCAAAATGCCCGACTGCTCCACCGCCTGCAGCACGGAACTGCCGGCTGGCAAGGTGATACGGCGCAGCAATTGGCGTTCTGGCGTGGCGCAAACCACTTCCACCGTGATGCGGTCAGCCATAGACCTTTTCCGCCTCGCGGCAGAAATCGTCCACCATGCGGCTGGCCAGGCCCTGGAAACCCAGCTTCAGCGCCGTGCCGCCCAGGCGGCCGGCATAGTCGAAATCCAGCTCGAGCGCGACCTTGCAGCCTTCCGTGCCGAGCGGGATGAAATCCCACAGACCATCCAGGCTGCGGAACGGCCCATTCACCAGGCTCACCTGCAGGCGGCGCGGACGATCGATAGTGTTGCGCGTGGTGAAACTGTGGTGGAAACCGGCAAACTTGAGATCCAGCCGTGCCACCAGCATGTTGTCTCCCCGCTCGATCACCTCGGCATTGGCACACCAGGCGAAGCGCTTTGGGTATGCTTCGACCTCATTGACCAGGTCGAACATCTGCGCCGGCGAGAATTTCACCAAGGCACTGCGGCGGATTTGGATCACGGCACCCTCATCACAGGAAACAAGGTCGAGCCCGTCCAGAGGCAGTCTGCTCGGGGGCGACCACGTAAAGTTTAACGGACATGGCAAAAGCGAAGGACAAAGACAAAAAAGAAAGCGGCGGCACGATCGCCCTCAACAAGCGCGCCCGGCACGAGTACCACATCGACCAGCGCTTCGAGGCGGGCATCGCCCTGCAAGGCTGGGAGCTGAAAGCCCTGCGAGCCGGCCGCATCAACTTCGGCGACGGCTACGCCGTGGTGCTGAAGAACGAGATCTACCTGGTCGGCACCTCCATCCCGCCGCTGATCAGCGCCTCCACCCACGTGGTGCCGGTCGACCGCCGCACGCGCAAGCTGCTGCTGCATCGCCAGGAAATCGACCAGCTCATCGGCGCCGTGGAACGCAAGGGCTACACCCTGGTGCCGATGGCCATGTACTGGAAAGGCAACAAGGTCAAAGTGGAAATCGGCCTGGCGTGCGGCAAGCAGGAGCACGACAAGCGCAACACCGAGAAGGAACGCGACTGGCAGCGCGATAAGCAGCGTGTCATGCGCTCGCATAATCGCGCTGCCTGAGCATCCCCCTGCCCTTACGTTGGGCGTTACTACCTCAAGATCGTCGTAACGCCTGAGGCCATCAATACCTCAAGGCCGTCATTCCCGCGAAACCGGGAATCCATCTTGCTCTGATGCAAGCGTGAACAAGGAATTCCCTCTTTCAACAAGGGATGATGCTTTGAGTGATGACGTCGCCTATCACGCGTATCCCCCTTCAACGGGTTGATACCACGCACCACAGTCACCATATATAATCGACCAGCTAACGCGATCTTTTTCCCCGGGGGTGTTCTGGCTTCGACGGGGGTAGTGAGATAGCTTGGTGCATGCCGAGGGGGCAGCTTTCCTCGTAAATCCAGCCGCAAACTTATAGTTGCCAACGACGACAACTACGCTCTGGCCGCTTAAGGCCTAGCCCCGAACCCAC